>NZ_JBKFBD010000002.1:0-217555 GCF_053345975.1 Microbacterium sp. C23T
GCCGGCGCCGGGCGAGGGGGCCGATGGTGCAGAGGAGGGCGGCGGCGCCGCCGGCGCCGATGATCGAGGCCGCGATGAAGGCGTAGGGGTCCGACATGCCGAAGAACGCGATGCCGATGACGACCGCGAGCGCGGCGCCACCTGAGATGCCGAGGATGCCGGGATCTGCCAGCGGGTTGCGGGTCACCGCTTGCATGGCCGCGCCCGACATCGCCAGCGCCGCGCCGACGAGGATCGCGAGCACGGTGCGGGGAATACGGGCCACCACGGCGGCCTGTGCGACCCCGCTGGTGTCGCCGCCGAGGCCGGCGAGGATGTCGCTCAGCGCGACGTCGCGGACGCCGAACGCCACGCTCGCGACGCAGAGCATCGCGAGCACCGCGAACGACACCGCGAGCCACGCCAGTCGCACCGCTGCCGGGCGCCGCAGGGTTGCGGCATCCGGCAGCGGCGTACGCGTCTCGGTGACAGTCACCCGGTCGAGCTCCTGGCCTCGGTCAGTCAGCCGTGAGGGCGTCGTTGAGCAGCGCGAAGTACTCGTCCACGCCCCAGCCGATCGACAGCGGCGACGGGTTGGCCGAGGCGGCGAGCGGGGTCGCCTCCTCGAGGATCGCGATGCGGCCCTCGGCGATCGCCGGGATCTGCGACAGGAGCGGGTCGGCCTGCAGCTGCGCGATGATCGAGCCGCTCGCGTCGCCGTAGGTGACGAACACGTCGACGTCGGCGAAGCGGTCGGCCTGCTCGGCGCTCACGGTGGTGTAGAACTGTACGCCGTCCGACTCCTCCTCGACGACGGCCGGCACCGGGAAGCCGAGGCCCTCGAGGAAGCCGGGACGCGTGTCGAGGCTCGTGTAGAAGCCGACCTGGCTGAAGTCCGACGGGTCGATGTAGGAGAAGAGCACGCGGGAGTCGGCGAGCTCGGGGTAGTTCGCGAGCGCCGCGTCGACCTCGCCGTGCAGCTCCTCGATGAGGGCGTCGCCTTCCTCGGCGAGGCCGAGCGCCTGCGAGTTGAGACGGATCATGTCCTCGTACGACGTGCCCCACGCGACCTCGGGGTACGCCACCACGGGCGCGATCTTCGAGAGGGTGTCGTACTCCTCCTGCGTGAGGCCGGAGTAGGCGGCGAGGATGACGTCGGGCTGCGTGTCGGCGACGGCCTCGAAGTCGATGCCGTCGGTCTCGTCGAAGAGGACCGGGGTCTCGGCGCCGAGCTCCTCGAGCTTGTCCTCGACCCAGGGCAGCACGCCGTCGCCGTCGTCGTCGCCCCACGTGACCTCGGCCATGCCGACGGGCACGACGCCCAGCGCGATCGGCACCTCCTGGTTCGACCACGCGACGGTCGCGACGCGCTCGGGCTTGGACTCGATGACCGTCTCGCCGTACGCGTGCTCGATCGTGACCGGGAAGCCGGCACCCGAACCTGCGGCGGCCGTGTCGTCGGTGTTGTCGGCGGTCGCGCTGGCGCATCCGGCGAGGGCGATCGCGGCGACGGCGAGCATCGCGGTGGCGGCGGCGGGGCGGTTGAGGCGCACGGAATCCTCCGAGGATGTGTTAGGTAAGGATGCCCTTAGCGAGGGCGCAGTAAGGCCAACCTTACCCAGCCGTTTCCCAGATTGCGAATCCGTTGCGTCACGGCCCCTGCACGCGAAAGCCCCCGGCTGTGCAGCCGGGGGCTTTCGAGGGAGGGATGCCTCGGGCCGAGGCATCCGTCTCAGTTCTTGATCTGGTCCGCCTTGCGGACGAGTGCCCACGCGCCGGGGATGATCGCGGCGGCGAGCGCCGCCTTGATGAGGCCGCCCAGGATGAACGGGAGGAGGCCGACGGCGAGCAGCTCGCCGAACGAGTAGTCCAGGCCCATCACGACGTTGAGGATGAAGGCCATGTACGGGATGCCGAACAGGAACGGCACGACGCTCGCGGCGGCGAAGCCGAGGAAGGCGAGCCCGGGGCGGCGGTCCCACGCGCGCTCGGCGAACCAGCCGGCGACGAACGCCGAGAAGATGAAGCCGATGACGAACCCGAAGCTCGGCTTGCCGATCGAGGCGACGGTGCCGGTGAAGCCGGCGAAGACGGGGAGTCCCGCGAGACCGACGAGCATGTAGGTCGTGAGGGCCGCCGCACCGCGCCACGCGCCGAGCGCGGCGCCGACGACGATGACACCCAGCGTCTGACCCGTGATGGGCACGGGCCACAGCGGGATCTCGACCTGGGCGAGGAGGGCGACGATGGTCGCGCCGGCGATGACGAGTCCGGCATCGAGGGCGAACGCGCGAGCGCGCGAGGACGGGCGGGCGATGACGTCGGCGAGGACGCGACGCGTGCCGGCGGAGGCGGTCGGAGCGGCGGCGATGGATGACATGGCACTCAGCCTAGGGGGAGGTCGGGGCGGGTTCTTGGACGGGATCCACGAATGATCGACCGATCCGCTGTCCGCCTTCTACGAGCCCCGGCTGCGGCGCGCGTGCCAGCCGCAGCGCGGCGACGAGGAGCAGGACGGCGACGGCAGCGGTGAGAACGGTGGTCCCCGTCACCAGGAGGAGGGCGACGGCGGCCGTTCCGGCGCCGGTCGCGAGGCCGAGCCGTCCGACCGAGCGCGTGCCCTGCGGCGACCGGATCGCCTCGATGCGGGCGAGCGGCCACGCGACCGCGGCCGTCGCGGCGAGCGCGAGCGCCAGCCATGCCGGGCGCGAGAGCCACCACCACGAGCCGTCGATCACGGGGAGCGGCAGCGTGGTGATCATCGCGACGGCGGCCGTTAACCCGGCCAGGCACAGCAGGACCGGCATGTGCCACAGGTAGACGGTCATCGCGCGCGGCGTGACGGCATCGATGAGCCGTGCGGGGGCGCGGCGCCTCGCCAGTCGCTCCAGCGGACCGCGGAGAAGAGAGAACAGCGCCGTGTGCGCGATGCCCACGAGCAGCAGCGCCGTCGTCGGCGGGTTGATGTTGGCCACGAGGTCCGGTGAGTGCACACCCGCGACGAAGGAGATCGCGAGGAGGGCGACCGCCGCTCCTGCCCACAGCGTCCGCGAGCGCCGCGACAGCGCGTCGACCCGTCCGTCGGCCAGGAAGAACCCCAGCTGCTGCAGTGCGAGCCACACGAAGGCGAGGTTGATGAAGCCGTACGCGTCGACGCCGGTGCCGAGACGGACCACGTCGACGACCACCGCGGCAGCCGCGAGGAGCGCGATGGTGCGCAACGGGGCGGTCTCGTGCAGACGGAGAAGCACCGGCAGCAGCGCCTGGCAGACGAGGAAGACCCCGAGGAACCACAGCGGCTGCGCGAAGCGGAATCCTGCGAGCGCGACGAGATCCGCCGGGGTGCCCGCGATGGCGAGCAGGGCGAGCAGCGCACCGACCGTGGCGATCGTCACCAGCGCGGGCAGGAGCAGGCGGTGGATCCGCCCGGCGACGAAGTCGACGCCGTCCCGGCCGCGCCGCCGCGCCCGGCGGAGGGCGGTCGCGCCGGAGAACCCGCCGATCACGAAGAACAGCGGCATGACCTGCAGCACCCAGCTGAGGGGGGCGATCCACCAGGTCCCGTCGCTCGCGTTGACGAAGGACGGGCCGCCGTCGGTCACGGCGACCCCGACCATCATCGCGTGGAGGACGACCACCCCCGCGATGCAGACGGCGCGGACGAGGTCGATGGCACGATCTCTGCCCGGCGTGTCGATGGGGGACGGAACCGCGGCGGCGGTGCGGACGATGGTCATGAGGCCCTCCTCGGGGTGCGTCCCGGGAAGGCTAAGGAGGCGGTGTGCGCTGTCGCATCGCTCCACGGTGCCGTCGTGGCGTCACCCCGTGGAGGGATCAGGGGGCGGGCTCGACCAGCCCTGCGTCGTAGGCGAAGATCACGGCCTGGACGCGATCGCGGACGCCGAGCTTCGCCAGCACCTTGCCGACGTGCGTCTTCACGGTCTGCTCCGAGATGAACAGCTCCGCGGCGATCTCGGCGTTGGAGCGCCCGCGGCCGATGAGGGTGAGCACCTCGCGCTCCCGCTCGGTGAGCTCGCGCAGAGCCGCGCCGGCGCGCCCGGCACGGGGCCGGCGAGCGGCGAAGTGCTCGATCATGCGCCGGGTCACGCTCGGTGCGAGCAGAGCATCCCCCGCGGCGACGACGCGCACGGCGTGCACGAGGTCCTCCGGGAGGGCATCCTTCAGGAGGAAACCGCTCGCACCCGCCTCGAGGGCGTCGTACACGTAGTCGTCGATGTCGAACGTGGTCAGCATCAGGATCCGCGGGACGTGGGCGGCGGGGTAGTCCGGACCCAGGATCCGTCGCGTCGCGGCAATGCCGTCGAGTTCGGGCATCCGCACGTCCATCAGCACGACATCGGGGTCGAGACGCGCCGACAGCGTCACCGCCTCCTTGCCGTCTGCGGCCTGACCGACGACGCGGATGTCGTCCTGCGCGTCGAGGAGGGCGGCGAATCCCGCCCGCACCATGGCCTGGTCATCCGCGATGAGAACACTGATGGTCACGCTGCGCCTCCTGGCGTCGGGTCGGGCGGGAGCGGGGCGAGGGGCAGTGCGGCGCGCACCGTCCATCCGCCGTCGGCGTCGGCGGCCGCGCTCACGGTGCCGCCGACGAGCGCTGCGCGCTCGCGCATGCCGAGGAGGCCGTGTCCCCGCGGCGTGGAGGCATCCGGGCTCGGGGCCTCGCTCGACGGGGCGTTGCGGACCCGGAGGCGCAGGGTGGCGGCATCCGCCTCCACCGTCAGCTCGATCGGAGCCTGCGGGGCATGCCGCACCGCGTTGCTCAGCGCCTCCTGCACGATGCGGAAGGCGGCGATGTCCACTGCGCCCGGCACCGACTCCGGTACCGGGGTGAGCGCGGCCTCGATCTCGGCGCCGGCGCGTCGCAGCGCCTGCACGAGATCCGGGATGTCGCGCAGCCCCTGCTGCGGCGCGAGGTCGGCCTGCTGGCCCTCGGTGCGGAGCACCCCCAGGAGCCGCCGCATCTCGGTGAGCCCTTCGCGCGCCGTCCGGGCGATCTCGTCGAACTCCTGCACCGCTTCGTCCGGCAGCCCCGGTACGCGGTACCGGGCCGTCGACGCCTGCACCTGGATGAGCGACATACCGTGCGCGACGACGTCGTGCAGTTCGCGGGCGATGCGCGTGCGCTCCTCGACGAGGACGCGCCGCGACTGCTCGAGGGCGGTCAGCTCGCGTTCGCGGGTGAGCTCGGCGCCCACGCGCAGGCGGCTGGCCGCGAGCACCGCGACGAGCAGGGCGGCGCCCGACACCGACGTGACGATGACGAGATTCACGATCCCCGCGACCACGGGCACCGTTGCCGCCAGCGCGATGACGACCGCGAGGGTGCCCCCGATGCCGAGGAGCCAGGCGACCAGAGCGACCCGCCAGCCGTGCAGGATCGCGAGGACTCCGACGAGGAGGACGAAGGCGAGCATGGCCGGCACGGACCACGGCCACGGCCAGGTCGTCGCGGGCTCGCCGACGGGCAGGGGCAGGGCGACGGCCGCCACGGTGCACATCGCGATCGACCAGCGCGGGAACCGCACGGCCAGGAGCGGGGCGGAGCACAGCATCGCCCCGAACAGGAAGGCGAGGGGCGCCGGCTGGAGGTACAGCGCGCTGTGCACGGGCACGAGCACGGAGAAGAGCGCGACCGCCGCGAGTGCCAGTGCGCCGAAGGCGATCGCCTCGGTGCTCGGCCTGCGCCGCATCCGGGATCCGGACGTCACGGGGGAGGAGGTGTCGCGCACGATGTCATCCTGTCAGTCGTCGACGTTCACGCGGATGCCGCGACCCGGCGTGCGCGCACCGCGAGCAGCCGGTCCACGAGCAGCCCGATGCCCACGGCGAGCACGATGCCGAGCGCGGCGCTCAGCAGCGGCTGATCCTTCAGCCAGGCGCCGGCGAGCAGCCCGATGGCGATGCTGTAGGCGGCCCAGCACAGCCCCGCCGCCACGCTGAGCAGCGCGAACCGCCGCCACGGATAGGCGAGCGCGCCGGCGGAGAGGTTGACGGCCACGCGTCCCACCGGAATGAAGCGCGCTCCGAGGATGAGCCCGGCGCCGCGGCGGTCGAGCGCGGCGCCCGCCCAGGCGAGCGCTGCGGCGACGCGGGGCCGCCGCATCCACGCGAACCTCGCGCTGCCCGTGCGCCGCCCGATGGCGAACGCGATGTTGTCGCCGACCGCTGCTCCCGCGGCGGCGACGAGACCCAGCACGACCAGATCAGGACGGCCGGTGGATGCTGCCACCGCCGCCGACGCGACCAGCACCGTCTCGCTCGGCACGGGCGGGAAGAACCCGTCGATCACCGCGACGGCGAACATCGCCAGGTACAGCCAGGGGGAGGCGACGGCCTGCAGCACGAGGTCGGTGATGACATCCACTCGGGCACGGTATGCGCGCGGTGTCGCCCGGGGCATCCCTCTGCGGTATCGACCGGGTCCCTCTGCGGAGGTATTCCGGCGAACGCCGACGAAGGCGGCCCCGTATACTGGGAGGCTGGCCGTTCGGCCACCTCCCCATCTCCATCGACGGATCGGACTTCCGCTGTGCTCGCCGTGCACGACCTCGAGATCCGCGTGGGCGCCCGCGTGCTCATGTCGGACGTCTCCTTCCGCGTCTCCGACGGCGACAAGATCGGCCTCGTCGGCCGCAACGGCGCCGGCAAGACGACGCTGACCAAGGTCCTCGCGGGCGATCTCATCCCCGCGGACGGCAAGGTCGAGCGCTCGGGCGAACTGGGCTACCTGCCGCAGGATCCTCGCTCGGGCGACCCCGAGATGCTGGCCCGCACGCGCATCCTCGATGCCCGCGGTCTCGGCTCGCTCGCGATCGGCATGCACGAGGCATCCCTCGCGATGGGTGACGACGACGAGGCGGTCGCCGCGAAGGCGATGCGCAAGTACGCGAACCTCACCGAGCGCTTCGAGGCGCTCGGCGGCTACGCGGCAGAGGCCGAGGCGGCCTCGATCGCCCACAATCTCTCGCTGCCGGACCGCATCCTCGACCAGCCGCTCAAGACCCTGTCGGGTGGTCAGCGCCGCCGGATCGAGCTCGCGCGCATCCTGTTCTCGGACGCGCAGACGATGATCCTCGACGAGCCGACGAACCACCTCGACGCCGACAGCGTCGTGTGGCTGCGCGAGTTCCTCAAGGGCTACAAGGGCGGGCTCATCGTGATCTCGCACGATGTCGAGCTCGTCGGCGAGACGGTCAACCGCGTCTTCTACCTCGACGCGAACCGCCAGGTCATCGACGTCTACAACATGAACTGGAAGAACTACCTGCGCCAGCGGGTGGCCGACGAGGAGCGCCGCAAGAAGGAGCGCGCCAACGTCGAGAAGAAGGCCACCGTCCTGCAGCAGCAGGCGGCCCGGTTCGGCGCCAAGGCATCGAAGGCCGCCGCGGCCCACCAGATGGTGGCGCGCGCCGAGAAGATGCTCGCGGGCCTCGACGAAGTGCGCCAGGAGGAGCGCGTCGCGAAGCTGCGGTTCCCGAAGCCGGCGCCCTGCGGCAAGACGCCGCTCATGGCCTCGGGTCTCTCCAAGTCCTATGGGTCGCTCGAGATCTTCACCGACGTCGACCTCGCGATCGACCGCGGCTCGAAGGTCGTCATCCTCGGCCTGAACGGTGCCGGAAAGACGACGCTGCTGCGCATCCTCGCCGGGGTCGACCAGCCCGACACCGGGCAGCTCGAGCCCGGCCATGGCCTCAAGATCGGCTACTACGCCCAGGAGCACGAGAACCTCGACGTGTCGCGCTCGGTGCTCGAGAACATGATGTCGGCGGCGCCCGACATCACCGCCACCGATGCCCGCAAGGTGCTCGGCTCGTTCCTGTTCACCGGCGACGACGTGCTCAAGCCCGCCGGCGTGCTGTCCGGCGGCGAGAAGACGCGCCTGTCGCTGGCGACCCTCGTCGTGTCGTCGGCGAACATGCTGCTGCTCGACGAACCCACGAACAACCTCGACCCCGCCTCGCGCGAGGAGATCCTCGGCGCGCTCGCCCACTACGAGGGTGCGGTCGTGCTCGTGTCGCACGACGAGGGTGCGGTCGAGGCGCTCAACCCCGAGCGGGTGCTCATCCTCCCCGACGGCGTCGAAGACATCTGGGGCCGCGACTACGCGGACCTCGTCACCCTCGCGTAGCCCGACAGCGAGCAGTCGGGCTCAGCGGCCGGCGGCGTCGAGAAGCGCGTCCTCGTCTTCGGCGTCGCGGTCGCGGCGACGGCGCGGTGCCGGCGGCGCGGGAGCCGAGGCATCCGTTCCGCCTTCCTCCGACTGGGCGTCCTCCGCGTCCTCGCGACGGTGCCGGCGCTCGGTGCGGATGACGTAGCCGATGAAGACGAAGCCCATCACCGCGAACAGGATCCACTGGATCGCGTACGAGAGGTGAGGCCCGGGGTCGTCCGACGGGGGCTCGAGGGCGCTGGGCGCGGTCGCCGGTGCCGGGTCCTCCGACACCGTGACGCCGTAGGCGCTCTGCTCGAGGGCCTCGCCGGCGGTGGGCGAGATCGTGTCGGCGACGAGGCCGAGGTTGATCGTCGGGACCTGTCCCTCGGGCGCCGAGCGACCCGACGACGGCAGGGCCTCGCCTGGACGCAGACGAACGATCACGGTCGCCTCGCCGGACGGGGGAGCGGGGATCGCGTCGGGGACGGGCTGGTCCTGGCCCGGCGGCACCCACCCGCGGTCGACCAGCAGCACGCGGCCGTCGTCGAGGCGGAAGGGAACGAGCACCTCGAAGGCCGAGGTTCCGCCGTGCGGGCGGTTGCGCACCAGAAGCTGTTCGTCGGTCAGGTACGTGCCGGTCAGGGTCACCGGGTGCCATTCGTCACCGGGCGAGAAGTCGCCGTCGGCGGGGAGGAGCTCGGCCAGCGGCACCGGGACGGCGTCGTAGTTCTCGGCGACGAGCGCGAGCTGTCCGGAGCGCTCCTGGTTGCGCGTGAACTGCCAGTTCGACAGGAAGGCGCACGCGATCGCGAACACGACGGCGAGGGCGATGTAGATCGCCCAGCGGCCCGCGCGGGGGAGGTTCTGCATGCTCACGGAGCGGGGGCTCATCGGGCGGCCTCCGTCGGGGCGAGCGGGGCGACTGTCACCGGGAAGTCGCGTGCGGTGAGGAACTCGCGGAGGTATCCCACGTGCTCGTCGCACGCCACCCAGGTCTTGCGGCGGTCCTCGGCGTGGATGCGGGGATTGCGCCAGTCGATGCGCCAGAGCGCGGCGGCGCGGCACCCTGCGCGCGAGCAGACCGCGTCGGCGACCTGGTCGGGTCCGGCGTCGCTCATGCGGTCGGGTCCGCCTCGTCGGTGGGCTTCTCGTCCGTGCGCTTGTCATCCGCCGGGATCGCCCGGGTCTCCTCGACGCGGATCACCGGGGTTCCGGTTGCAGCGGTCGTGGGTGCGGCGGGAAGCGCGGGCTCGGGATCCTCGCGGCGGTTGCGCCGTGCCTCCTGGCCGACGTTCGCGGAGACGACGGCGATGTACGGCAGGAAGATCGCCGCGGCGCCGAAGACCCACGTGTACCAGCCGTAGGGCGTGATGACCACCATGAGGATGAAGCACGCGACGCGGATGCCCATCGTGATCAGGTAGCGGGTCGAGCGCGCGTCGACGTCGTCGCGCGGGGAACGCGGCAGGGATGTCGCCGACGGGGCGTGGCTCGAACTCTTCACGGTACTTCCAGGGTACGCCGGTTGCACCGCGTGATCGCCCCGGGAACGGGTCCCGGGGCGAGCGGATTCAGGAGTACGTGCCGTACTGCTGGTACACCGACGCGAAGAACGCGAAGAACGCGATCGCGGCGATGATGCCGATGATCGTGAGGCCCAGGCCGACCCAGCCGACGATGGTGCCGGCCAGCGCCATACCGCGCCCCTGCTCGCCGCTCGTCTTGAGCTGGTTGAGCGACATGTGGCCCGTGATGACACCCACGATCGAGCCGATGAACGGGAGGATCACGAAGCTCGAGATCGACGCGATGAGCGACACGATCGCGAGGGTGTTGGTCTTGGCCGGGGCGCCGTAGCCGTAGCCGGGGGCAGCGCCGTACGCGGGAGCGGAGCCGTAGGCGGGCGCCGCGCCATACGCGGGAGCGCTGCCGTACGCAGGAGCGGCGGGCGCGCCGTAGGCGGGCGGGGGATACGCCCCCTGAGCGGGCGGCGGGTAGGCGCCCGGAGCGGGCTGGGCGGGCTGATCCGCCGCCGGAGCGGGCGGAACCGGCGGGTACGAGCCCGGCTCCGGTGCGGGGTTCTGCGGGGTGTTGTCGCTCACGGGGCGGCCTTTCTTCGATGTCTGGGACCAGAGTCCCAGCGCCGCGGCGGGGGTGTCAAACACGCCGGCCGATCGGGGCGCCGCCGGTAGGCTGGTGCGGATCCGCCACAACCCCCGGGAGTGCCACCATGTCCACCGATCGCGTCGTCCTCGTCACCGGCGGAAACCGCGGCATCGGCCGCGCCATCGCGGAGCGCTTCGTCGCCGAGGGCTACAAGGTCGCCGTCACCGCGCGCTCCGGTGAGGGTCCCGAGGGCACCCTCACCGTGCGGGCGGATGTGACGGATGCCGCAGCCGTCGACGCCGCCTTCACCGAGGTCGAGAACACGCTGGGCCCGGTCGAGATCGTGGTCGCGAACGCCGGCATCACGAAGGACACCCTCCTGCTGCGCATGACCGAGGACGACTTCGACAGCGTCGTCGCGACCAACCTCGGCGGCGCCTTCCGCGTCGTCAAGCGCGCCTCCAAGGGGATGCTGCGCGCCCGCTGGGGCCGCGTCGTGCTGATCTCGAGCGTCGTCGGGCTGTACGGCTCGGCCGGTCAGATCAACTACGCCGCCTCGAAGAGCGCCCTCGTCGGGTTCGCGCGCTCGCTCACCCGCGAGCTCGGCGCTCGCGGGATCACGGCGAACGTCGTGGCTCCCGGATTCATCGAGACCGACATGACGGCCGAGCTCTCGGACGACACGCAGGCCGAGTACAAGAAGAACATCCCCGCCGGGCGCTTCGCGTCGCCCGACGAGGTGGCCGGCGTCGTGACGTGGATCGCCTCGGACGACGCGGCCTACATCTCCGGCGCCGTGATCCCGGTCGACGGCGGCCTCGGCATGGGGCACTGACCGCCGCACCGCGCGCGACGTCGGCGTTCTCAGCCGATCGCCTGCAGGATCGCCTCGGCGACGGCGCCCGGCCGTGAGAACTGCGGCCAGTGGCCCGTCGGGTCTCCGGGGGAGCCGAGCTCGATGATGTCGAGGTGCTCGAGGGCGGCGAGCTCGGTCGCCCAGGGCGGTGCCGCCGCGATGATCTCGCGGATCTGCGCCTCCGGCACGGTGCCGGTGATCATCGTCGCCGGAACGGCGCGCCGTCGCTCATCGGTGAGCCGGATCGGATCGGTGGGCACCCGCTCGGGCACCGACTTCGCGCGCGCCGCCGCCTCCGCCCGCGTCTGCGGGTCGAGGTCGGCGATGTCGGGCTCGTCGAAGAAGTCCCAGCCGGGGAACGGGATGACCCCGTCGACGACCGGGAACTCGGAGATGGAGCCGCCGTCGCCGGGCGGGAAGGTGTCGAGGAAGACGACCCGGGCGACGCGGTCGGGCCGCGCATCGACGGCGCCGTAAGCGACGTTGCCTCCGCCCGAATGACCGACGAGGACGACGGGGCCGTCGAGGCGATCGATCTGCGCGACCGTCGCCGCGATCCAGTCGGCGATGCCGATGCCCGCGGACTCCGTTCCGGAGGCGCCGACCCCCGGCATGGTGAGCGCGTGCGTGCGGTGGCCGGCGGCTTCGAGCGCGGGGTCGACGTCGCCCCACGACGACGCGTCGAGCCACAGCCCGGGAACGAGGATGATGTGCATGCTTCGACGCTACCGACGGCGCCCGACATCGGAACAGCCCCGCACGCGGCCGTGCGGCGCGACTAAGGCAGCAGCGGGATGACCTCGGCGAGGTCGACCGGACCGACGACCAGGTCGGCGCGTTCGCGCACCGCGGGCTTCGCATTGAAGGCGACGCCGAGACCGGCGACGGCCATCATCTCGAGGTCGTTGGCGCCGTCGCCGATCGCGAGGGTGCGGGTGAGTGGCACGCCGCGCTCGTCGGCCCATTCGCGGAGGGCGGCGGCCTTGCCCGCAGCATCCACGATCCCGCCGTCCACGGTGCCGCTCAGCACGCCGTCCCGCGTCGCGAGCCGGTTGGCGCGCCACACGTCCACCCCGAGGCCGGGGGCGACGGTGTCGAGGATCTCGTGGAATCCGCCCGACACCACGCCCACAGCGCCGCCGCGCTGGTGCACGGCCGCGATCAGCTCGCGGACGCCCGGCGTGGGCTCGATGCGCGCCAGCACACGCGCGAACGCCGCGACCGGCACCCCTTCGAGGGCCTCGACGCGGGAGCGCAGGCTGGTCGCGAAATCGACCTCGCCGCGCATCGCGGCCTCCGTCGCCGCCGCGACCTCGGCGCCGCGTCCGGCCTCGTCGGCGATCAGCTCGATGACCTCGTTGCGGATGAGCGTGGAGTCGGCGTCGAGCACGACGAGGAAGCGGGCGGGCGCGGCAGGCATACTCCCACGCTAGCCGGACCGGATGTCGCTTCCCGCCGTGTGTCAGCGCTCGACGCGGAACCCCTTGCCGACGACGGTGATGCCGCTGTCGGTGATCGTGAAGCCGCGCGCGAGATCCTTGTCGCGGTCGACGCCGACCGTGGCGCCGTCCTCGAGCACCACGTTCTTGTCGAGGATCGCGCGGTGCACGCGCGCGCCCGCACCGACGTGGACGTGGTCGAACAGCACCGAGTCGGTGATCGTCGACCCGCCGCCGGCGAGCGTCCACGGACCCACCACGCTGCGCTCGAGGTGCGTGCCCGACAGCACCGACCCGAGCGACACGATCGAGTCGATCGCGTTGCCGATGCGGCCGACGGAATCCCGCACGAACTTCGCGGGCGGGGAGTTGACCGCCTGCGAGTGGATCGGCCAGTCCATGTTGTACAGGTTGAACACCGGCAGCGTCGAGATGAGATCGCGGTGCGCGTCGAAGAACGAGTCGATGGTTCCCACATCGCGCCAGTAGTAGCGGTCGCGGTCGGTCGAACCCGGCACGTCGTTGCGGTTCATGTCGTAGACGCCGGCCTCGCCGCGGTCCACGAAGTAGGGGATGATGTCGCCGCCCATGTCGTGGTTCGACGTCGGCAGCTCCCCGTCGGACTCGACGGCCTCGATGAGCGCGTCGGTGTCGAAGATGTAGTTGCCCATCGAGGCGAGCACCTGGTTGGGTGCATCGGCCAGGCCCACCGCGTTCTGTGGCTTCTCGAGGAACTCGCGGATGCGCACCGGGTCCTCGGGGTCGACGTCGATCACACCGAACTGATTCGCTAGCGAGATCGGCTGACGGATGCCGGCGACCGTGGCGCGCGCACCTGATTCGATGTGGGCGGCGAGCATCTGCCGGAAGTCCATGCGGTAGACGTGATCGGCGCCGATCACGACGACGATGTCGGGCTGCTCGTCGTTGATGAGGTTGAGGCTCTGCAGGATGGCGTCCGCCGATCCCGAGAACCAGCGCTTGCCCAGGCGCTGCTGCGCGGGCACCGAGGTGACGTAGGAGTCCAGGAGCGCGGACATCCGCCACGTCTGCGAGATGTGACGGTCGAGGCTGTGGGACTTGTACTGCGTCAGCACCACGATCTGCCTCAGACCCGAGTTGATCAGGTTCGAGATCGCGAAGTCGATGAGCCGGTACTGGCCTCCGAACGGGACGGCGGGCTTTGCGCGATCCGCGGTCAACGGCATCAGCCGCTTCCCTTCGCCGCCGGCGAGGATGATTCCGAAGACCTTGGGGGCTGCTGGCATGGCACCACCCTAGGGCCGGTGGGAGATTACGGGTACCCGCTACACGCGGACGTTTCCGTGTATTAGGTTTCGTGCCATGCGCGTCGACATCGTGACCAAGGAGTACCCGCCCGAGATCTACGGGGGCGCCGGTGTCCACGTGACCGAACTGGTGAAGGCGCTCCGCTCGAGCATCGACGTGCGGGTGCGCGCGTTCGGCGCGGAGCGCGACGAGGAGGGCACCACGTCCTACGGCGTGCCGGCCGAGCTGTCTGCCGCCAACGCCGCGGTGCAGACGCTCGGCACGGATCTCGAGATCGTGACGGATGTCGCGGGCGCCGACGTCGTGCACAGTCACACCTGGTACGCGAACTTCGCCGGGCACCTCGCATCTCTGCTGCACGGCATCCCGCACATCGTGACCGCCCACAGCCTCGAGCCGCTGCGCCCGTGGAAGGCCGAGCAGCTCGGCGGCGGGTACGCCGTCTCGAGCTGGATCGAGAAGTCGGCGTACGAGAGCGCCGCGGCCATCGTCGCGGTGAGCAACGGCATGCGCGAAGACATCCTGCGCAGCTACCCGGCACTCGACCCCGAGCGCGTGCGCGTGATCTACAACGGCATCGACGTCGAGGCGTGGCACCCCGTCGAGGACCCTGCTCTGCTCGCGGAGCTCGGGATAGACCCGGCGAAGCCGTCCGTCGTCTTCGTCGGCCGCATCACGCGGCAGAAGGGCCTGCCGTACTTCCTCCGCGCCGCCGAGCGCCTCCCCGCCGACGTGCAGGTGATCCTGGCCGCCGGCGCCCCCGACACCCCGCAGATCATGGCCGAGGTCGAAGGGCTCGTCCGCGGGCTGCAGGAGACCCGAGCGGGTGTGGTGTGGCTGGATCGGATGCTGTCGCGCCACGAGCTGTGCACGATCCTGAGCGCGGCGACCACCTTCGTCTGCCCGTCGGTCTACGAGCCGCTCGGCATCGTGAACCTCGAGGCGATGGCCTGCGGCGCCGCCGTCGTCGGGACGGCCACCGGGGGCATCCCGGAGGTCGTCGTCGACGGTGTCACGGGTCGCCTCGTGCCCATCGAGCAGGTGCAGGACGGCACGGGCACCCCGACCGACCCGGAGCAGTACGTGGCGGATCTCGCGCGCGTGCTCACCGAGGTCGTGAGCGATCCGGAGCGTGCGCGCGAGTACGGCGCCGCCGGACGCACGCGCGCGACCGAGGATTTCAGCTGGCAGCGCATCGCCGACCAGACGGCCGCCCTGTACGCGGAGGTGGTCTCCGGCGGCCGATAGGCTGTCAGCATGCCCCAGGTGCTCGAGTTCTCCGACGTCGTCGTCCGCCGAAACGCCCGGAACATCGTCGACCACCTGAACTGGACGATCAACGACGACGAGCGCTGGGTGGTCCTCGGACCCAACGGCGCCGGCAAGACCACCGTGCTCCAGATGGCCGACACGCTGCTGCACCCCACCTCGGGCGTCGTCACCATCCTCGGCGAGCGTCTCGGCCGCACCGACGTCTTCGAACTGCGGCCCCGGATCGGGTTCGCCTCGTCCGCGATGGCGCGTCGCGTGCCGCCGGAGGAGACGGTGCTCAACGTCGTCCTGACGGCGGCGTACTCGGTGCTCGGCCGCTGGCGCGAGGACTACGAGGACATCGACGAGCGCCGCGCGCTGCGCGTGCTCGCGGAGTGGAAGCTCGACCACCTCGCCGACCGCACCTTCGGCACCCTCAGCGACGGCGAGCAGAAGCGCGTGCAGATCGCCCGTGCCGTCATGACCGACCCCGAGCTGCTGCTCCTCGACGAGCCGACCGCCAGCCTCGACCTGGGCGCGCGAGAAGAGCTGCTGATCCTGCTCGGCGGCTACGCACAGGCGCCGACGACGCCGGCGATGATCATGGTCACGCACCACGTCGAGGAGATCCCCATCGGATTCACCCACGTGCTGCTGCTGCGCGACGGCCAGGCCGTGGCATCCGGTCCGATCCGCGAGACCCTCACCGCCGAAGCGCTCACCGACACGTTCGGCGTGCCGATCAGCCTCAGCGAGGAGGGCGGCCGCTACGCGGCACGCGCCGCGCACTGAGCCCCGAGAACGGCCGGTTCGGCGTCCGCGCCGGAGACTGGTAGAATCTCTCTTTGGTGCATTCGCACCCCAGACTTTGACCGCCCTGGCAAAATCCAGGGCACCATCCTCAAAGGACCATCATGAAGACTGACCTCCACCCGGACTACCAGGCCGTCGTGTTCCGTGACCTCGGCTCGGGCGAGACCTTCCTCACCCGCTCGACGGTGACCAGCGACAAGACGATCGAGCTCGACGGCGTCGAGTACCCCGTCATCGACGTCGAGATCTCGTCGGCCTCGCACCCGTTCTACACGGGCAAGCAGCGCATCATGGACTCGGCCGGTCGTGTCGAGAAGTTCAACCAGCGCTTCAAGAACTTCGGCGGCTCCAAGTAAGCAGCCACCCGGAAGGCCCCGCTTCGGCGGGGTCTTCTGCGTTTGCGGGAGGTGCGGGCGAAGCCGGTCAGCGGATCGGCCAGCGACCGTCGAGTCGGTCGTCGGGATCGATCCTGCCGATGCGGATGAAGTACTCGGTCAGGCTCTCCGCCTGCGCACGGGCCCAGCCGATCTGGCGGGTGTGCAGCTCGTGCACCGTGTCGGGCAGCCACGGCGCGAACCGCTCGGCGAGCGCCTGCGCGACGCGGCCGGCAGCGACCGCGTCGGCCGATGCCTCGTGCGCGGCATCCAGTCTCACTGCGTAGTGCGCCGCGACGACCTCCAGCGTGCGCTTGCCCTTGCGCCACCGGTCGTACGCCTTGTCGACCACGAGGGGATCGATCACGGGAGACGGGTCCTCGATCGGCGCGATGCCGTGACGCAGCGACTCGTACTTGAGCAGCGAGAAGTCGAACGGCGCGTTGTACGCGACGACGGGGATGCTGGCATCGAGGAGGGCCCGGACGGCCGTGACCACCTCCGCGATCACCTCGGCGGCCGGTCGGCCGTTCGCGCGCGCGTGCTCCGTGGAGATGCCGTGGATCGCGCTCGCGCCCTCGGGGATCTCGACGCCGGGATCGGCCAGCCAGTCGCGGGCGCGGATCACGCGGCCGGAGGCGTCCAGCAGGCCCACGTGGGCCGTCACGATGCGATCGCCGGTGACGTCGATGCCGGTGGTCTCGAGATCGAACACCCCGACCATGCGCACCCAGTCCGGCACATCCCACAGCGGCAGCTGTTCGGGATGTGCGCGGCTCATGCCGTTCACGGTATGCGTCGCCTCCGACATCCCCGGGCAGGCGCTCCGCGCACAGCCGGGACCCGGGGGAGTCCTCGTAGACTCGACGGGTGACAGCTCCCAACCCGTACGCCCCGCTGCTCGACGTGATCCCGATCGAGCGGCGCGAGGCCGCCGTGCTCGGCGGCACGACGGCGTACTGGGTCTACGGTCCCGCCGACGCCGAGGTGACGATCGTCGCGGTGCACGGCTTCCGCGGCGAGCACCACGGTCTCGAGCCCGTCGTCGCGCACCTGCCGAGCGTGCGCGTGATCTCGCCCGACCTTCCCGGCTTCGGCGAGACGGCGCCTGTCCCCGGCCGCACCCACGACCTCGACCTCTACGCCGAGTGGCTCCGCGAGTTCGCCGCGGTCGTCGCCCCGGGGGCCGTGATCCTCGGGCACTCGTTCGGCTCGATCGTCGTCGCGGCGGCCGTCGCCGGAGGCCTCGAGACGCCGCGGGTGATCCTCGTCAACCCGATCGGCGCCCCGGCACTGGAAGGCCCGCGAGGCATCCTCACGAGGCTGGCGGTCTTCTACTACTGGGCAGGCGCGAAGCTGCCCAAGCGGCTCGGCGAGGCCCTCCTGCGCAACGGGCTCATCGTGCGGGTGATGAGCGTCTCGATGGCGAAGACCAAGGACTCCGGCATCCGTCGATTCGTGCACGATCAGCACGACACGTACTTCTCACGCTTCGCCGACCGCGACGTGCTGCACGACGCCTTCGTAGCGTCCGTGTCGAACGACGTGCGCGCGTTCGCGCCGCGCATCGCCCAGCCCACGCTGCTGGTCGCCGCGGTGAGGGACGACATCACGCCCATCGAAGCCGAGCGCAAGCTCGTGAAGATGTTCCCGGACGCGGAACTGGTGGAGATCCCCGACGTCGGGCACCTCATCCACTACGAGACGCCGGCGGCGGCCGCCGACGCGATCACGCGGTTTCTCGCGCCTTCCGACGCCGGTACGCGTTGACGTTCATGCGGTTGCCGCAGTTGCCGGTGTCGCAGTAGCGCTTGGACCCGTTCTTCGAATAGTCGATGTAGACGGAGTCGCAGTCGTCGGCGTCGCAGATGCGGATGCGCCCGTACTCGTCGGAGCGGATCACGTCCACGAACGCCATGGCGGCCTCGACCATCATGCGCGTCGCGAGAGGTGACTCGTCGGACGTCGCGTGGATGTGCCAGTCGTAGTCGTCGTGGATGACGAGGCGGGGGAGAGCCTCGCCGTCCGCGAGCATCGTGTTCACGAGCGGCACAGCACCGCCCCGGTCCACCTCCCAGAGCTGCCGGAGCCGCGCGCGCACCGTTCGCACGGCGTCGAGGGTCTCGGCATCGCGATGGATCGTCCCCGTGTAGGGCTGCCGCACGAGGAACGCGTCGAGGTCGTCGAGCGTCTGCAGGGTGTCTTCGTCGTCGAAGCCGGGGAGTGTGTTGACGAGGTCGACGACCATCATCAGCGTCCTCCGCGTGTCATGAATGAAAACCACGTTGACTCCTGACATACCGTTCCGCTACTGTCACCAGTGTAAGCAGTCTTCACCCCTGACAGCCGGATGCCGCCCATGACCGTCTCGACCGCGTCCCTTCCCGTCATCGCCCCGAGCGCGGCCTTCCGCGCGAACGCGCGAATGCGCACCAGCGGGCTCGTCATGGGCGTCGCCTCGGCACTCGCGTTCTCGTCGAGCGGTCCCTTCGTGAAGCCCCTGCTCGAGGCCGGCTGGTCGCTCGGAGCGGCGCTGCTGGTTCGCATGGGAGTCGCGGGCCTCGTGCTCTCGCCGGCGCTGTTCCTGGCGATCATGCGGCAGCGCGGCTTCCTCCGGCGGCACTGGCGGCTCATCGTCGGCTTCGGCTTGATGCCGGTGCTGGGCTGTCAGCTCTTCTTCTTCTCGGCGATGCAGCGCATGCCGGTGGCCGTGGCGCTGCTGATCCAGTACCTCGCGCCGGTCATGCTCGTCGTCGCGGTGTGGGTGCGCACGCGCAAAGCGCCGTCGGCGCTCGTGCTGTGGGGCTCGGCGGTCGCGATGGTCGGTCTGGTGCTCGTCGTCGACATCTCGGGCGCCTCATTCGACCTGATCGGGACGCTCCTCGCCCTCGCCGCCGCGGTGTGCGTGTGCGCGTACTTCGTGATCTCGGAGCGGGCCGGCGACGACCTGCCTCCGCTCGCGCTGGCCGCCAGCGGCCTGCTGACCGGTGCGATCGTCATGGGCGTGCTGTGCCTCACCGGCATCATGCCCTTCCAGGCGCCGGCCGTGGATGTGGTGCTCGCAGGCGTGGCGGTGCCGTGGTGGATGCCGCTGTTCTGGGTGGCCGCGATCGCGACGACGCTGGGCTATGCACTGGGCGTGATGGCGGTCCCGCGCATCGGCTCGCGGGTCGCCTCGTTCGTCGGGCTCTCGGAGGTGCTGTTCGCCCTCATGTTCGCGTGGATCTTCCTCGCCGAGGTGCCCGCGCCCGTCCAGTTCGTCGGAGGGGCGCTGATCCTCGTCGGCGTGGTCCTCGTGCGCGCCGACGCGTCGTCGACCGGGAACCCGAAGGGCGCCGCCGCTACGACTCCCGTCGTGCCAGCTCCATGAGCGGCGTCACGCGATGGGCGATGACCTCGCCCATCACGAGCGACGTCTCGGTGCGCTCGACCCCCTCGATCGCGAGGATGCGGGCGTCGGTGTCGAAGAGGTGCTGGGTGTCGCGGCACGCGACCCGCACCAGCAGATCCACCTGACCGGACAGCCCGTGCGCCTGCACGACCTCCGGGACGCGGGCGAGTTCGACGGCGATGCGGGGCAGATCGGCCTGACGCACGATGACGCTGATGAACGCCTCGATCGGGAACCCGAGCGAGGCGGATGAGATGGCTCGCTCGTACGACAGGAAGACGCCCGCCTTCTCCAGGCGCGACATGCGCGCCTGGACGGTGTTGCGCGAGAGGCCGAGTCGTTCGGCGAGTGCGACGACGGTCGCGCGCGGGTCGGCGGAGAGCGCTGCCAGCAGCTCCAGGTCGACGTGATCGAGGGCACTCATAGTGCGAAACGTTAGCACGCCTTTTATGGGCGTGAGTTGTCAACATGCTCAAGAAGTCCTCGAATGCTTGAGCGAGGTGCGATGCGGACGTACCGTTGAAGCAGCCGGCGAAGTGGCCGGCGCACGCGAAGCGGCTCCTCACGAGGGGGCCCGCAACGAGGAGTGATGACGATGACGCACACCCTGACACCCACAGCGGATCTCGCCACCGACATCGAGGATGTCGCGCGACTGCTGACCCCCGACGGCGAGCGCATCGCCGACCCCGAGCTCGATCGCTGGGTGGCCGACGTCGACGCCGCGACACTGCGCGGCCTGTACCGCGACATGGTTCTCCTGCGGCGCATCGACACCGAGGGCGTCGCTCTGCAGCGGCAGGGCCAGCTGGGCCTGTGGCCGCCGTGCCAGGGCCAGGAGGCGACCCAGATCGGCACCGCCAGCGCCCTCCGCGCCGATGACTTCGCCTTCCCGAGCTACCGCGAGACCGGCGTCGTCTACGCCCGCGGCGGCAAGCCCGCGGACTTCGTGCTCGCGTGGCGCGGCGAGGAGCACTCGACCTACAACCCCTACGACATCAACACCGCCACGCAGCAGATCATCATCGGCGCGCAGGCGCTGCATGCGGTCGGCTACGCGATGGGCGTGCAGCGCGACGGCACCGACCAGGTGTCGGTCGCCTACTTCGGCGACGGCGCGTCGAGCCAGGGCGACGTCAACGAGGCGATGGTGTTCGCCTCCTCCTTCCGCGCGCCGGTCGTGTTCGTGTGCACGAACAACCAGTGGGCGATCTCCGAGCCCGTCACGGTGCAGGCGAAGTTCCCGATCGCCGGCCGCGCCCCGGGCTTCGGCATCCCCAGCATGCGCGTCGACGGCAATGACGTGCTGGCGTGCTTCGCGGCCATGCGCTGGGCGCTCGACAACGCGCGCCGCGGCAACGGCCCCGCGTTCATCGAGGCGGTGACCTACCGCATGGGCCCGCACACCACCTCGGACGACCCGACCCGGTACCGCGACAAGGAAGAGGTCGAGAAGTGGCGCCGCCGCGACCCGATCGCGCGCGTCGAGGCACTCCTGCGGTCGCGCGGCGAGTTCGACGAGGCCTTCGTGGCGAGCGTCGAGGCCGACGCCGATGCCCTCGCCGCGGCCGTGCGCGAGGCGGCGATGACCGCGAAGACCCGCGACCCGCTGACCGTGCTCGACAACGTCTACGCGGAGCCCCACTCGGGCCTCACGGAGCAGCGCGAGTGGTTCGGTGCGTACCTCGACGGGTTCGCCCCGGCAGCCGAGGGGGTGTGACGATGACGCAGTTGACGATGGCGAAGGCCATCAACGAAGGACTCCGCCGCGCGATGGCGGACGACGACAAGGTCCTCGTCATGGGCGAGGACATCGGAAAGCTCGGTGGTGTCTTCCGCATCACCGACGGCCTCCTCGACCAGTTCGGGGCGCAGCGCGTGGTCGACACGCCGCTCGCCGAGGCCGGCATCATGGGCACCGCCGTCGGGCTCGCGTTCCGCGGCTACCGGCCCGTCGTCGAGATCCAGTTCGACGGCTTCGTCTACCCGGCGTTCGACCAGATCGTGTGCCAGGTCGCGAAGCTGCACTACCGCACGCGCGGCAACGTGAAGATGCCGATCACGATCCGCATCCCGTGGGCGGGCGGCGTGGGTGCCGCGGAGCACCACTCGGAGTCGCCCGAGGCGTACTTCGTGCACACTTCGGGGCTGCGCGTCATCGCGGTGTCGAACCCGCAGGACGCCTACGTCATGCTGCGGCAGGCGATCGCGTCCGACGACCCGGTGGTCTACTTCGAGCCCAAGCGGCTGTACCACACCAAGGGCGAGGTCGACCTCGACGTCCAGCTCGCCGACGCCCCGCCGATGGGCCTGGCCCGCGTGGCGCGCGAGGGCAGCGACGTGACGCTGCTGACCTACGGCTCACAGGTGCTCACGGCCCTGGATGCCGCTACTGCCGCCGAAGACGACGGCGTCTCGATCGAGGTCATCGATCTGCGCTCGATCTCGCCGGTGGACTACCGCACGGTGACCGCATCCGTCCGCAAGACGGGGCGCGTCGTGGTCACCCACGAGGCAGCTCGTGAGGCGGGCGTCGGCGCCGAGCTGGTCGCCAGCGTCACCGAGCGCTGCTTCAACTACCTCGAGGCGGCGCCGCAGCGCGTCACCGGGCACGACATCCCGTACCCGCCCGCGAAGCTCGAGAAGCACCACCTGCCCGACCTCGACCGGATCCTCGACGCCGTCGACCGCGTCATGGACCGGCCGAACAGCCTGAGCGGGGTGCTGGACTGATGGCGGTGCAGGACTTCAAGCTCCCCGACCTCGGGGAGGGGCTCCCCGAAGCCGAGCTCGTGCAGTGGCTCGTCGCCGTCGGCGACACGGTCACCCTCAACCAGACGATCGCCGAGGTCGAGACCGCGAAGGCCGTCGTCGAGCTGCCGTCGCCGTACGCCGGCACCATCACGGCGCTGCACGCCGGAGCGGGCGATGTCGTCGCGGTCGGCTCGGTGCTGATCTCCTTCGACATCGGCGGAATGGATGCTGCGCCCGCAGCGCCTGCCGAATCAGCCCAGGCGTCCGCTCCCGAGGCGGCGGCAAGCGCGCCGGCCGAGCCGGCGAAGTCCGAGCCCAACCTCGTGGGCTACGGCGCGACGCCCCAGGGCGCCGGGCGCCCGCAGCGCCGCGCGCGTGTCGCGGGCTCGGTGGCCGCAGCATCCGACACCGCCGTCCTCGAGGCGGCTCCGCACGACGCGATCCAGTTCGCCGACGTCGTGGAGCGCCCGGTCGAGCGACCGCGCTCGACACCGCCGGTGCGGCAGTTCGCCAAGCAGCTGGGCATCGACCTGGCGCTCGTCGAGGCGAGTGGCACGTCCGGGGTGATCACGCGCGCCGACGTCGAGGCCTACGCGACCCGCGTGGGCGCCACGGCGACCGCGCCGGCTGCCGCCGAGCCTGTCGAGACCTTCGAGATGCCGATGCCGGCCGCCGCGGGGGAGCGCACGACGCGCACGCCGATCCGCGGGGTGCGGCGCATGACCGCGGACGCCATGGTGCGCAGCGCCTTCACCGCGCCGCACGTCACGACGTTCCTGACCGTCGACGTGACGGCGACGAGCGAGCTCATCGCCTCGCTGAAGGGCGACCGCGACCTGCAGGAGCACCGGATCGGGATCATGGCCGTGGCCGCGAAGGCCGTGTGCCTCGCGCTGGGCCGCCACCCCGGGCTCAACTCGAAGTGGGACGACGAGGCGGGTGAGATCGTCGAGCACCACTATGTGAACCTCGGGATCGCTGCGGCGACCGGGCGGGGGCTCGTGGTGCCGAACATCCGCGACGCGCAGGAGCTGACGCTGGTCGAACTGGCCGATGCGATCCGCGGGCTCGCGGAGACCGCACGCGCGGGCAAGTCGTCGCCGGCCGACATGATGGGCGGCACGTTCTCGATCACGAACGTCGGCGTGTTCGGCGTGGACGCCGGAACGCCGATCATCAACCCCGGGGAGGCGGGCATCCTCGCCCTCGGCGCGGTGCGGCGCCAGCCCTGGGAGCATCGCGGCGAGATCGCGCTGCGCGACGTCATGACGCTCGCCCTGTCGTTCGATCATCGACTGGTCGACGGCGAGCAGGGATCGCGCTTCCTCGTGGACGTCGCGGACGTCCTCCGGGAGCCCGGACGAGCCATGCTGATGCGCTGACGAGGCCGCTGACCGGCCGGCACCTTGGGGGCCGGCCGGTCAGTCCTCCTTCGGGTAGAAGAGTCCGAGGCCGTGCTTCTGCAGCACGTCGTACGCCTCGGCGTAGGTCTCAGGCTCCGCGGCGCCGGCCGCGGCGTACCGCGCCTGCAGCAGCCCCAGCAGGCCGCGTCCCGGCGGGCTGAGGGGCTTGTCCTTGTGCGGCCCGTCCTTGAGGTCGGCCAGCTGATCCTCGGCGGGGTTGGGCGGCACGTACATGGGGTGCACGACGGGCCAGCTCGCCGGGTCGCGGGGAGTGTCGAGGTTCACCACCGAGAACAGGTCGCGCGCCTCGGCGTCGCGCCGCGTCAGCGGACGCAGCCCGTGCAGCCGTGCGAGGGTCGCGGCGACCGCCGCGTGGTGCATCTCGTCGTGCACGATGGTGCCGGCACGCGTGTAGGCCGACACGGCGATCGTCGGCACGCGGACGCCGAGTCGGTCGAACGCGAACCCCATCTCGCCCGGATCATCGTCGGCGACAGGCGGGGTCGCCGTCGGCGGCGGGACGTGGTCGTACGTCCCGCCGTGCTCGTCGAACGTGATGAGCAGCAGCGTGTTCATGGCGTTCGATCCGCTCGGCGTCGCGCTCTGCTTGATCGCGTCGTAGACGTCGGCCACCAGCTTCTCGCCCGCGCGCACGTCCGACACGGCCGAGTCCACCACCGCGGAGCCGTCGACCTCGCTCTCGCGGAGCGCCCCGAACGGCGGGTGGAAGTCGTTGTGGTTGTAGACCAGCCGCGGCTCGATGAAGGCGTACGCGGGAAGCTTGCCCGCCTTCGCGTCGTCGAAGAACTCCGACATGTGCCCGAACCGGCCGGTTCGCCAGTACTTCTGCAGCACCGGAGCGTGCAGGATGCCGGTGAGCGAGACGAGCTGCATCTCGTCGAAGTAGACCTTCCATGGGAGGCCTGCGTCCTCGAGCCGGTTGAAGACCGTGGGCGTCGGCTCCGCGTCGAGCCACTTGTCGTAGCCCCCGCCGTGCTTGTTGGTGACGAAGCCGTGCGACGTCGACGCGTGGAAGAACGAGCGGTTGCAGTACGTCTGCGACGGCACGGCCGCGAACCACGCGTCGAAGACCGCGAACCCCTTCGCGAGGGTCGACAGCACCGGGAGCTGCTCGGGGGAGAAGCCGCCCATGATGTGCGACGCCTCCTCGATCGTGGGCTCCGTGCCGTGGCGCAGCCGCGTCAGGTTGTTCCAGTAGTCGTGGAGGAAGCCCTCCATCGTCGGCGCGGTGCCCGACGGCGGCGCGTTGAACGGGGCGACCATGTCGCCCACCTGGCTCGCGGCGTTCTCCCGCGGGTCGACCACGCCGAACAGCTGCGTGTTGACGTGCGGGAACTCCTCGCCGGGATCCGGGTCGGGCCGAGCCATCACATGGTCGGTGGGCCCCGAATAGGCGTGGACGGCGACGCGCTCGCCGGAGGGGGCCGTGTTGGCGTAGTCGCCGAACGCGAGCCCGTCGAAGGTGGCGCCGTCGGGAAGGTTCTCGGGCGTGTAGAGCCACCCCAGGAGATTGTCGAACGACCGGTTCTCGCCCATCAGCACGACGACGTGGTCGAACCCGGGCTCGGAGCGCGGCGGCACGGCGCCCAAGTCGACCGACCCTTCGCGATATCCGATCGTGTGACCGAGGGAGGCGCCGGCCGCGGCACCCACTGCGCCGCCCACGACCAGTCCTGCGGCGGCGACTCCGCCGAGCTTCAGGAAGTCCCGACGCGAACTGGCGTCGCCCGGCTCGGGCGCACGCGAGTCAGTGGACGTCTCGGTGCCCTCGACGTGCCCCGCCCCGGCGTCGTCGTGCTGCCCATGCCCCGTCATGGTCCGTCCAGACTAGGCCCTCTCCGCGCTCAGGCGGTCAGGGAGGCGTGCGCCATCGAGCGGAGGATGCCGCGCACATCGCGCTCGCCGGGGCGCGACCGCGACGCGCGCACGGTGTGGGGCGTCGAGTTGATGAGGCCGAAGCAGGCGTGCGCGCGCACGCGGAGATCGTCCTCGTCGCGCTCCGGGTGGACGGTGGAGAGGATGCCGATCCACACCTCCACGTACTCCCGCTGCAGACGGCGCACGGTGTGGCGGTCGTCGTCGCTGAGGCTCGCGAGATCGCGGTCCTGCACGCGGATGACGTCGGCGTCGCGCAGCGCGAACTCCACGTGGAAGGCGATGATCGCGTCCAGCTGGTCGGCGGCCTCGTGATGAGCCGAGATCACGGTGCGCCCGCCCGCCAGCAGCCGCTCGCTCACCTCGACGAGGATGGCGCCCAGCAGCGCCTGCTTGTTGGCGAAGTGGCGGTAGAGGGCGGGACCGCTGACCCCGACCGCTCCGCCGATGTCTTCGAGACTGACGCCGCTGAAGCCGCGTTCGGCGAAGAGGGCGGCCGCCTCGTGGAGGATCGCCGCGTGGCGGTCGGCCTTCGCGCGATCGCGATCGGTGACACCGTTCGTCATCTGCTGCTCCGCTTGTAAATCCAGTTAAGGCTCGCTAACCTGAACCTCAGTTAGTGAACACTAACCAATTCGATCGCGTCCAGACAACGGACGTGATCCGATCGTGACGTCGAGGAAGATGCGCGGGAGACCCGGATGAGCGTGCTGAGCACCACCGCAGTGCACGACGAGACCTTCGCGCGCACGCGCGACGCCCAGCGGGAACTGGCCGAGAAGCTGCGCGAGCGGCTGGCCGCAGCATCCGTCGGCGGACCCGCCGCGTCGCGCGAACGGCATGTCGCGCGCGGCAAGCTGCTGCCGCGCGACCGCGTCACCCGCCTGCTCGACGAGGGGAGCCCGTTCATCGAGGTCGCGCCGCTCGCCGCGGAGGGCCTCTACGAGGGAGAGGCCCCTGCCGCGGGCGTGATCGCGGGGATCGGGCTGGTGCACGGCCGTCACGTGATGGTGGTGTGCAACGACGCGACGGTGAAGGGCGGGACGTACTACCCGCTCACCGTCAAGAAGCACCTTCGGGCGCAGGAGATCGCCCTCGAGAACCGTCTGCCCTGCGTCTACCTCGTCGATTCCGGCGGCGCCTTCCTGCCGATGCAGGACGAGGTGTTCCCCGACCGCGACCACTTCGGCCGCATCTTCTTCAATCAGGCCCGGCTGTCGGCCGCGGGCATCCCGCAGATCGCCGCCGTGCTCGGCTCCTGCACCGCCGGCGGCGCCTACGTGCCGGCGATGAGCGACGAGACGGTGATCGTCCGCGGTCAGGGCACGATCTTCCTCGGTGGCCCGCCCCTGGTGAAGGCCGCGATCGGCGAGATCGTCACCGCCGAAGAACTCGGCGGGGGAGAGCTGCACGCCCGTCGCTCCGGGGTGGTCGACCACCTCGCCGAGGACGACGAGCACGCGCTCGAGATCGTGCGCGACATCGTCGCGACCCTGCCGGCGCCGGCCGAACCCGCCTGGGAGGTCCTGCCGGCGGTCGAACCGGTGGCCGAGGCATCCGATCTGTACGGAGTCGTGCCGGTCGACGTGAACCAGCCCTACGACGTGCGCGAGGTGATCGCGCGCCTCGTCGACGGCAGCGAGCTGCACGAGTTCAAACGGGAGTACGGCGACACGCTCGTCACCGGTTTCGCACGCATCCACGGGCACCCCGTCGGCATCGTCGCCAACAACGGCGTGCTGTTCAGCGAGTCCGCCCAGAAGGGCGCCCACTTCATCGAGCTGTGCGATCAGCGCGGGGTGCCGCTGCTGTTCCTGCAGAACATCTCGGGCTTCATGGTCGGACGTGACGCGGAGGCGGGCGGCATCGCGAAGGACGGCGCGAAGATGGTCACGGCCGTCGCGACCACGCGGGTGCCGAAGCTCACCGTCGTCATCGGCGGGTCGTTCGGCGCCGGCAACTACTCGATGTGCGGACGCGCGTACTCGCCGCGGTTCCTCTGGACGTGGCCGGCGAGCCGGATCTCCGTCATGGGCGGCAACCAGGCCGCCTCCGTGCTCTCGACCGTCAAGCGCGACCAGCTCGAGGCGCGCGGCGAGGAGTGGTCGGCGGACGACCAGGCGGACTTCGAGGCCCCGATCCGTGCGCGCTACGAGGAGCAGGGCGACCCGTACTACGCGACTGCCCGGCTGTGGGACGACGGCGTCGTCGACCCGCTCGACACCCGCGACCTCCTCGGCCTCGCGCTCGACGTCGTCTCGCGCACCCCGCTCCCCGAACCGCGCTTCGGCGTCTTCCGGATGTGACTGCCATGCTCTTCCCCCTGCCTGAGCCCGCCGAAGGGTTCGACACCGTCCTCGTCGCCAACCGCGGCGAGATCGCCCGCCGGGTCATCCGCACGCTCCGGCGTCTCGGCATCCGTTCGATCGCCGTCTACAGCGACGCGGACGCCGACGCGCCGCACGTGCGCGAGGCCGACGACGCGGTCCGCATCGGGCCCGCCGCGGCCGCGCAGTCGTACCTCGACATCGACGCCGTGGTCGCCGCGGCCGTCGCGAGCGGCGCGCAGGCCGTCCACCCCGGCTACGGCTTCCTGTCGGAGAACGTCGCGTTCGCGCGAGCCTGCGCCGAGGCGGGCATCGTCTTCATCGGCCCCGGCGAGCGCGCGCTCGCCGTGATGGGCGACAAGATCCGTGCGAAGGAGCACGTCGCGTCGCACGGCGTGCCGACGGTGCCCGGGTTCAGTGCGGCGGGGATGACGGATGCTGAGATCACGGCGTCCGCCGAAAACGCAGGCTTCCCCCTCCTGGTGAAGCCGTCGGCGGGCGGCGGCGGCAAGGGCATGCAGGTGGTGCGCTCGGCCGCGGAGCTGCCGGACGCCCTCGCGACCGCCCGCCGCGTCGCGGCTGCCGCGTTCGGCGACGACACGCTCCTCCTCGAACGGCTCATCGAGCGCCCGCGTCACATCGAGGTGCAGGTGCTCGCCGACGCGCACGGGAGCGTCGTCCACCTCGGCGAGCGCGAGTGCACGCTGCAGCGCCGCCACCAGAAGGTGATCGAGGAGGCGCCGTCGCCGGCGGTCGACGCCGACACCCGTGCGCGCCTGGGCGCGGCGGCCTGCGCGGCCGCGGCATCCGTCGACTACCGGGGTGCCGGCACGGTCGAGTTCCTGGTCGCGGCGGACCGTCCCGACGAGTTCTTCTTCATCGAGATGAACACGCGCCTGCAGGTCGAGCACCCCGTCACCGAACTCGTGACCGGATTCGACCTGGTCGAGCAGCAGCTGCGGATCGCCGCGGGGGAGCCGCTCTCGTTCTCGCAGGACCACGTGCACCTCGACGGCCACGCGATCGAGGCGCGCGTGTACGCCGAGACGCCGGAGCGCGGCTTCCTCCCGGCCACCGGCGAGCTGCTCGTGTGGCGGCCTGCCGAGGGCGTCCGGACCGATTCGGCGGTGGAGACCGCGAGCGCCGTGACGGCGGACTACGACCCGATGATCGCGAAGGTCATCGCGCACGGCGCCGACCGCGCGGAGGCGCTCGATCGTCTCGACGGCGCGCTCGCCGGGACGATCGTGCTCGGGCTCGACACCAACATCGGCTTCCTCCGTGCCCTGCTCGCCGAGGAGGGCGTGCAGACGGGCGACATGGACACGGGCCTCATCGACCGTATGCCGCCGTACACGGCGAGCGCGCCGAGCGCCGCAGCGCTGCGCGCAGCGGCGTCGACCGACGCGGGCAGCACGGGCGCCCTGCGTCCTGCGCACAGCGGTATGGCCTGGCGGGAGCTCGCAGGCTGGCGTGCGGGCGCGCCCGCCGTGCCGCCGGTGATCCGGCTCCTCGACGACTCCGGTGCCGTGCACGCCGTGACGACCGGCGGAAGTGGCGCTTCCGGTCACGTGGGGGTGCCCGACGCGACCACAGGCGCCACCGCGGCGACGGCGTCGCCGGCGCGCACGGCAGTCGACGCCGACGGATGGGTCTGGGTGCACGCCGACGGCGCGACGCATCGCCTCCGCCCGCTCAGCCGCCGCGCCGCCATGGAGCGACGCCTGGCGGCCCGCGAGCGTGAGGCCGCGGCATCCGATCCTGAACTGCGCGCGCCCATGCCGGGCGCGGTCGTCGCCGTGCACGTGGCCGACGGCGCGACCGTCGCCACCGGCGACCGCATCGTCACGATCGAGGCGATGAAGATGGAGCATCCCGTCCTCGCCCCGCACGACGGCGTCGTGCGCGTCGACGTCGCCGTCGGCGCACAGGTGCGCCGCGACCAGGTGCTTGCGCACGTCTCACTCGACACGCCCGGCGACGCCCCCTCACCCGAAGCGGACGCCCACGAGGCGCCCGCGCCGACCTCCTGACACCCGAGGAGCAGCAATGGACAGCTATGACACCTACGACCTCAGCGAGGACGAGCGCGAGCTCGCCGCGCTGGTGCGGCAGTTCGCCGACGAGGTCGTCGCGCCCGTCTCGTACGAGGCCGACCGCACGCACACCCTGCCGATGGACGTCGTTGCCCAGATGGGGGAGATGGGGCTCCTCGGCCTGCCGTTCCCCGAGGAGTACGGCGGTCAGGGTGGCGACTACTTCGCGCTGTGCCTCGCGATCGAGGCGCTCGGCCGCGTCGACCAGTCGCTCGCGATCACGCTCGAGGCGGGCGTCAGCCTCGGAGCCATGCCGGTGTTCCGGTTCGGCACCGAGGAGCAGAAGCAGGAGCTTCTGCCCGACCTGCTGGCGGGGCGCGCGCTCGCCGCGTTCGGCCTCACCGAGCCGGAGGCGGGATCGGACGCCGGTGCCACCCGCACCACCGCGCGCCGGGACGGCGACGAGTGGGTCATCAACGGCTCGAAGCAGTTCATCACCAACTCGGGCACCGACATCACGCGGTTCGTGACGGTCACCGCGGTGACGGGCGAGACCGACGGCCGCAAGGAGATCTCGACCATCGTCGTGCCCCACGGCACGCCCGGCTTCACGGTCGAACCCGGCTACGACAAGGTCGGCTGGCGCGCGTCCGACACGCACCCGCTGACCTTCCAGGACGTGCGCGTTCCCGCGGGGAACCTGCTCGGCACCGAGGGGCGCGGCTTCGCGAACTTCCTCCACATCCTCGACGAGGGGCGCATCGCGATCGCCGCGCTCGCCACGGGAGCGGCGGAAGGATGCCTCGACGCGGCCGTCGACTACGCCAAGAAGCGCACCGTGTTCGGCGACGCGCTCTCGACGCGGCAGGGAATCCAGTTCCTGCTCGCGCGCATGCAGCAGCGCGTGCACGTCGCGCGGCTCGCGTGGCACCACGCGGCCCGCCTGCGGGACGCCGGCAAGCCCTTCAAGACGCAGGCGGCGATGGCGAAGCTCACCGCGAGCGACGCGGCCATGGACAACGCCCGCGACGCCACCCAGATCTTCGGCGGCAACGGCTTCATGAACGAGTACCCGGTCGCGCGGCACTATCGCGACTCGAAGATCCTCGAGATCGGCGAGGGCACGAACGAGGTGCAGCTGCTGGTGATCGCGCGGGCGCTCGGCGTGGCGTGAGGGTAGCGTGACAGACGTGACCCCCGACGCTCCCGACCACGACGCCCCGGCCGGGGCGGCGCGAGAGATCGTGCAGCGCGGGCTCTTCTACGACGAGCTCCAGGTCGGGGCGCGGTACCTGCACCGCCCCGGCCGCACGGCGACCGAAGCCGACAACGTGCTGTTCTCGTCGATCACGATGAACACGCAGGCGCTCCACCTCGACGCCGCTTTCTCCGAGACCCAGCCGTTCGGCCAGCGCCTCATGAACTCGATGTGGACGCTCGCGACGATGGTCGGGGCATCCGTCTCGCAGATCACGCAGGGCACGCTCGTCGCCCAGCTCGGCCTCACCGACGTGTCGTTCCCGGCGCCGCTGTTCCACGGCGACACCCTCTACACCGAGACCGAAGTGCTCGACAAGCGGCTGTCGGCCTCGCGACCGGGGCAGGGGATCGTGACGCTGCGCCACACCGGCCGCAACCAGCGGGGCGAGGTCGTCGCCCTCGCCACCCGGACCGCGCTGATGTGGTGCGCACCTGAGACCTCGGAGGAGACCCGATGAGCTTCGACCTCGGCCCCGCGCTGCTGTTCTGCCCCGCCGACCGCCCGGAGCGGTACGAGAAGGCGTTCGAACGTGCCGACGCCGTCATCCTCGACCTCGAGGACGCTGTCGCTCCCGCAGACAAGACCGCGGCGCGCGGACACCTCATCGAATCCGAGCTCGATCCGGCGCGCGTGATCGTGCGCGTGAACCCGCCCGAGACCGACGCGTTCACCGCCGACCTCGCGACGCTGTCGCAGACGGACTACCGGCGGATCATGGTCGCGAAGTCCGAGTCGCCCAAGCGCATCCGTCGCATCGACGCGCGCTTCGAGGTCGTCGCCCTGTGCGAGACGGCGAAGGGCGTCGCCCAGGCCGACCGCATCGCCGCCCTCGACAACGTCGTCGCCATGATGTGGGGTGCGGAGGACCTCGTCGCCAGCATCGGCGGCACGTCCAGCCGCAAGCCCAACGGCCGCTATCGCGACATCGCCCGCTATGCGCGGTCTCGCGTGCTGCTGGCGGCCGGCGCCCGCGGCAAGGCCGCGATCGACGCCGTGCACCTCGACATCGAGGACGCGAAGCGTCTGGCCATCGAGGCGGCGGATGCTGCGGCATCCGGTTTCCGCGCCACCGCGTGCATCCACCCGAGCCAGGTGGCCGTCATCCGTGCCGCCTACCGCCCCGACGAGAAGGCCGTGGCGTGGGCGCGCGCCGTCCTCACGGCAGCGGAGGGCGAGCGCGGCGTGTTCTCCTACGACGGCCGGATGGTCGACGAACCGGTGCTGCGCCACGCGCGCGGCGTGCTGGCCCGCGCGGACGGCTGACGGCGCAACCCGGCGGGCGCTTCAGCCCGCCGCCGACTGACGGACGCGCTCGTCCGCGATCTCGCGCGCGACCCGGCCGATGAGCTCGTACGGCACGTCCTTCGAGTGCGGGACGACGACGGAGTCCTTCTCAGCCCGATAGGGCGCGATCTCGGACTCCAGCGGCTCGGGAAGAGTCGGCACCGGGTAGAGGCCGATGTGCTTCTTCCAGCCGGCGAAGTGGAGCGCGTAGCGCCCGCCGAGCATGACGGCCGCGATGCCGTAACGCACCTTCTGCTCGGGCGGCGTGCCGGATGCCGTCGAGACGGCCTCCACGATCTCGGCGCGGACGCGGGCGAGTCTCTCGGCCACCTCGGGAGGAAACCCCGCGATGTACTCGTCGACGGTGGCAGGCGCGGCCATGGCGCCGAGCCTAGGCCACCAGCCCCGCGTAGGTCACGAGCCGCAGGTGATCGCGCTCGTACACGAAGTCGTGGGTCGCGCCGTTGGCGAGGCGCTCGCCCTCCAGCGGCAGTTCGCCGGCCGTCGCGTGGCGCATCACCTCGCGGATGAGCGCGCCGTGGCTCACGACGATGAGCGCGGCCGAGGCGGGGGCGGTGGCGCGGCGGTGATCCCGCACGACGCCGCCGAGCGCCGTGATGGCGCGGGTGCGCAGATCGGCCCACGGCTCGGCGCCCGGAACCTCTGCGGTGTACCAGTCGCCCCAGCGGGTGCGGAACTCGTCGATCCCGACGCCCTCCGCCTTGCCGTAGGCGCGCTCGCGCAGTCCGGCGTACGTACGCGGCGCGTCGAGGCCGAGCTCGGCGGCGATGATCTCCGCGGTCTCGCGGGCGCGGGCGAGGTCGCTCGACACGATCGTGACGGGCACGGCGCCGTCGAGGCGTTCGCGCAGCACCTGCGCGGTCGCGCGGGCCTGTGCACGACCGGTGTCGTTGAGGGGGATGTCGGTCGCTCCCTGGATGCGCCGGTCGCGGTTCCAATCGGTCTCGCCGTGGCGGATCAGGGTGAGCGCGGTCATGCTTTCGACCCTACCCGGGCCTCCTGGGCGTCAGCCGCTCAGGAGAGGGAGGGCAGCCCGTCGGCCAGCGCGCGCAGCACCTCGCTGGTGCCGGCGTCGATCTTCACGGTCGCCCGGGCGTCCGCGCGCGTGGCGCCGCGGTTCACGATGACGACGGGCAGGCGTCGGCGGCGCGCACGCTCGAGCAGCCGGATGCCGGAGTTCACGACGAGCGAGGATCCCGCCACGATGAGCGCCTCGCTGGTGTGCACGAGCTGCTCCGCCTCGCGGAACTTCTCAGCGGGGATGAACTCGCCGAAGAAGACGACATCAGGCTTCAGCATCCCTCCGCACACGCTGCATTCCGGGATGCGGAAGCCCTCGGTGCTCTCGGGGAGCACATCGCCGTCGGGTCCGAGTGCGACGTTCTCGGGCACGCGGATCCACGGGTTGTCGTCCTCGACGCGGCGGGCGAGGTCACGTCGGTCGAAGACCTGGCCGCAGTGGGTGCAGAAGATGCGGCGCATCGTTCCGTGCAACTCGACGACGCGGCGGCTGCCGGCGCGCACGTGGAGCCCGTCGACGTTCTGCGTCACGACGCCGGTGGCGAGTCCTCGAGCCTCGAGATCGGCGATCGCGCGGTGCCCGGGGTTCGGCTCGGCGGACGCGAACGCCCGCCACCCGAGGTGGCTGCCGACCCAGTATCGACGGCGCGACGCATCGCTCGAGAGGAACTGCTCGACGGTCATCGGGGTCCGCACCGGGGCTCCGGCCCCTCGGTAGTCCGGGATGCCGGAGTCCGTCGAGACGCCCGCCCCGGTCAGCACGGCGATCCGCCGGCCCGAGAGCGTGGCGATGGCCTGGGCCACGGCATCCGTCGTCCGGGCGTCCATTCCGGTCGCGATCGTCGTCACGGCGCACCCCCTTCGCGTCGAGTGTAGGCCCCGTGGTTTTCCGGGATGTTACGAAGCGGCAGGGCGTGCCAGGATGATCGCGTGGGCAGCTTCGGGGGCGTCAGCGCCGACGAGTACGCGCGTTTCATGGGCCGTTTCTCGACCCCGTTGGCGGTCGAGTTCGCGACCGTCGGGCTCGAAGGCGTCGATCCGGACGCCCGGCTGCTGGACGTCGGCTGCGGACCCGGGATGCTGACCCTCGAGCTCGTGACGCGTCGCGGTCCTTCGGCGGTGAGCGCCGCGGATCCGGAGCCGGCGTTCGTCGAAGCGACCGAGGAGCTGTGCCCCGGCGTCGACGTACGTGTCGCCGAGGCAGAGCATCTGCCGTTCGCCGACGGGGAGTTCGGAGCGACGCTGGCTCAGCTCGTCGTGCATTTCATGTCGGACCCGGTCCGTGGGGTGACGCAGATGGGCCGCGTGACGGCGCCCGGCGGCCGGGTCTCGGCCTGCGTGTGGGATCACGCGGGCGACGGCGGACCGCTCTCGACGTTCTGGCGTGTGGCGCGCCGGCTCGACGACGGCGTCCGCGGGGAGGCCGGTCTCAGCGGCGCCGCACCCGGGCAGCTCGTCGACATCTTCCGGCGGGCAGGGCTCGCCGACGTCACGCAGACGGTGGTCGAGTGCACCGTGTCGTTCCGCGACTTCGCGGACTGGTGGGATCCGTTCCTCCTCGGCGTCGGACCGGCCGGCCGCTACGTCGCCACCCTCGACCCGGGCGAGGTCGCCCGCCTGGAGACGGCGCTGCGCGACGAACTCGGCGACGGCGCGTTCACGGTGACGGCGCGGGCCTGGACGGCGGTCGGCACCCCGGCCTGAGCGCCGTGCGACGATGGGACGCGATGCATGCGATCCAGATCACCGACGCCTCCGACGAGCGCCTCGCGGACTACCGCGATCTCACCGACGTCGCGCTGAGGCGCGTGATCGAGCCCGAGGGCGGCCTGTACATCGCCGAGTCGGCGAAGGTGATCGGTCGTGCGATCGCGGCCGGCCACCGGCCCCGCTCGGTGCTCGTGCAGGAGAAGTGGCTCCCCGACGTGGAGGAGCTCGTGACGGATGCCTCGGTGCCGGTGTACGTCGTCGCCCCCGAGATCGCCGAGTCGCTGACCGGCTACGCCGTGCACCGCGGTGCGCTGGCGTCGATGCACCGCCCCGAGCTCCCGTCGGTCACCGAGGTCGTCGCGAACGCGCGGCTCGTGGTCGTGCTCGAGGACATCATGGATCACACGAACGTCGGCGCGATCTTCCGCGCGGCGGCCGGGCTCGGCGCCGACGCGGTGCTCGTGAGCCCGAGATGCGCCGACCCGCTGTACCGGCGCAGCGTGCGGGTGAGCATGGGAACCGTGTTCCAGGTGCCGTGGACGCGGCTGCCGGAGTGGCGCGAGGCCCGGGAGGCGCTGCACGACGCCGGGTTCGAGCTGGCGGCGCTCGCGCTCGCGGACGACGCCGTGTCGCTCGACGAGTTCAATGCTCACCGTCCGGAGCGGGTGGCCCTGATGCTCGGTGCCGAGGGCGACGGGCTGTCGCGACGCGCCCTCGAAGCCGCGGACACGGTCGTCACGATCCCGATGACGGGCGGCGTGGACTCGCTCAACGTCGCCGCGGCGAGCGCGGTCGCGATCTGGGAGCTGCGGGCGCGCTGACCTGCGCCGCCGTCGCCGAGGTCAGGCGCCCGGTCGCACCATCAGCTCGGTGAGGTCCGCGTCGCGGGGCAGGTCGAGGGCCGCCAGGATCGCCGTCGCGACCGATGCCGGGTCGATCCACTGCGCCGCGTCGTAGTCGGCGCCCTCCTGCTGGTGCACCTTCTCCTGCATGGGCGTTGCCGTGCGGCCGGGGTACACGGTGGTCACGCGCACGCCGTTCGCGCGCTCCTCCTCGCGGAGGGCATCCGCGACGGCGCGCACCGCGAACTTGCTCGCGCCGTACGAACCCCACTCGGGGCTGACGCGCAGACCGGCGCCGGAGTTCACGAAGACGACGCGCCCGCGGGCCGTGCGGAGGGCGGGGAGCATGAGGCGGGTGAGCTCCGCCGGTGCCACGGCGTTGACGTTGAGCTGGTGCTGCCACGTCGCGACCGGCGTCTCGCCGATCGCCCCGAGCTCCACGACGCCGGCCACATGGATGAGCGAGTCGAGCTGCGGCGGCACGCTCTGGTGGCTGAACGCCCACGACAGCCGCGCGGGGTCGGCGAGGTCGCCGACGAGGGTCTGCGCGCCCGGAAATCGCTGTCGCAGCTGCGCCGCACGGCCGGCGTCCCGTGCGAGGAGCCACAGGTCGTCGCCGCGGGCGGCGAGCCGCTCGGTCAGCGCCGCGCCGATGCCCGAACCGGCACCGGTGACGAGGTGCGTCGCCACGTCAGGCCTCCTCGCCGCGGCCGGCCGCGGGGTCGTGCCCGGGTGCCAGCGTGATCACCGGGAGCGGGTCGGGTCGCTTGGCCGTGACGTTGTCGCCGGACGACTGATGGCGCAGACGTCGCAGCACCCACGGCACGAGGTACTCGCGCGCCCACATGACGTCGACAGCCCGCGCTTCGCGCCACGTGCGCAGCGGAAGCGGGTCGGGCTGCATCGGCTGCAGGTCGTTCGGCACGTTCAGGGCGCGCAGCACCATGCGCGCGACCTCGTGGTGGCCGAGCGCGTTGTAGTGCAGGCGGTCGTCGTCGAAGAAGCGCATGTCCTGCACCTCTTTGAGCGCCCACTGGTCGGCGACGATGCAGTCGTACTTGTCGGCGATCGCGCGGATGTTCTCGTTGTAGATGGCGACCTTTCCGCGGATGCCCCGGAACACGGGCGTGAACGCGGTGTCGATGCCGGTGAAGACGACGACGGTCGCACCGTCGCGGGAGAGGCGGACGACGGCGTCCTCGAAGAGCTGTGCGACGTGGTCGGGGTCGCCGTTGGGCCGGATGACGTCGTTGCCTCCGGCCGAGAAGGTCACGAGGTCGGGCTTCAGGGCGATCGCCGGCGCCACCTGCTCGTCGACGATCTGGCCGATGAGGCGTCCGCGGATCGCGAGGTTGGCGTAGGCGAAGTCGTCGACCTGCTCCGAGAGCACCTCGGCGACGCGGTCCGCCCAGCCGCGGAACCCGTTCGGGGCCGACGGCTCGGGGTCGCCCACGCCTTCTGTGAACGAGTCGCCGATCGCGACGTAACGGCGCCACGGGTGCGGCCCGGCGTTCGCGACGAAGGGGCTGCGGGGATCTTCTCTCGTGGACATCCGTCTTCCATTCCTCGGCTCGTGACCGACAGTCAGGCTATCGCGGCGGGGGACATCGGCGGATGCTGCCGCACGATGTCGCCGCGAGCCCCGATGTCGTGCGCGTCGTCTATCGTGGTGACTCGTTGTCTACGGGGGAGGTGTGATCGGTGACGGACGAAACGATGCTCGAATCGCCGCCCGCCCTCCCCGAGAACCACGTCACCGAGCCTTCCGCCGAAGGCAGGCTCACCACCGGGCCCCACGGCGCCGAGCCGCACATCGGAAGCTTCGCCGCGGAGCACCTCTCCCCGACGTACCCGCAGCGCGCCCCGTGGGGAACCGCCCAGCGGCTGAGGGCCTGGCAGGCCGAGGCGCTCGATCTCTACTTCGGACTGGACGGCCCCGACGGCCCGGGCGGCGGACCCCGCGACTTCCTCGCGGCGGCCACCCCGGGCGCCGGCAAGACGACGTTCGCCCTCCGCCTCGCGAGCGAGCTGCTGCGACGCCGCGTCATCAACCGCATCGTCGTCGTCGCGCCGACCGAGCACCTCAAGACGCAGTGGGCCGACGCGGCCGCCCGGGTGGGCATCCGCCTCGACCCCGCCTTCAGCAACCGCCACTTCGCCCCCGCGCGCCAGTACCACGGCGTCGCCGTGACGTACGCGCAGGTCGCGGTCAAGGCATCCGTCCATCAGCGGCTCACGATGGACGCGAAGACGCTCGTCATCCTCGACGAGGTGCACCACGGCGGCGATGCGTTGAGCTGGGGCGACGCCCTCCGCGAGGCGTACGCGCGGGCGACCCGCCGGCTGCTGCTCAGCGGAACCCCGTTCCGCAGCGACACGGCGCCGATCCCGTTCGTCGAGTACCACCCCGACGCAAAGGGCATCCGCCTCTCGCGCACCGACTACGCGTACGGCTACGGCCGCGCGCTCGAGGACGGCGTCGTGCGCCCCGTGCTCTTCATGGTCTACGCCGGCCAGATGCGCTGGCGGACGAAGACCGGCGAGGAGATGGAGGCGCAGCTCGGGCAGGACAACACCAAGGACATCACCTCGCAGGCCTGGCGCACCGCGCTCGACCCCGAAGGCGACTGGATCCCCGCCGTCCTGCGGTCGGCCGACCGGCGCCTCACCGAGGTGCGAGAGCACGTTCCGGATGCCGGTGGCCTGGTGATCGCGACGGATCAGACCGCCGCGCGCGCCTACGCCTCGATCCTGCGGGACCTCACCGGCGAAATGCCGACCGTCGTGCTGTCGGACGAGGCTGAGGCGTCGAGCCGCATCGAGGAGTTCTCGAAGGCGACCACCCGCTGGATGGTGGCGGTGCGCATGGTGTCGGAGGGCGTCGACGTGCCGCGCCTCGCCGTCGGCGTGTACGCGACGAGCGCCTCGACCCCGCTGTTCTTCGCCCAGGCGATCGGTCGCTTCGTGCGCGCCCGGCGCCGCGGCGAGACCGCGAGCGTGTTCCTGCCGAACGTGCCGCAGCTGCTCGCCCTCGCGAACGAGATGGAGCGCCAGCGCGACCACGCGCTGGACCGCGACTCCGACGGCGAGGACGAGTGGAACGCCGAAGAAGACCTCATGGACGCGGCGGAGCGCGAAGACAAGGCCTCCGACGCGCTCGAAGAGGAGTTCACGTACCAGGCGCTGGGCTCGCTCGCGCATTTCGACCGCGTGCTGTTCGACGGCAAGGAGTTCGGCCAGCTCGCCGTGCCCGGAACCCCCGAAGAGGAGGAGTTCCTGGGGATCCCGGGTCTTCTCGAACCAGACCAGGTGCACGACGTGCTCATGTCGCGGGTCTCGCGGCAGTCCCGGCACCGCAGCGCCCGCGAGGCGCAGGAGGCGACGGCGCCCGAGGAGGAGCCCGCGCTGCCCCAGGCGCTGCACCGCACGCTCAAGGAGCAGCGCCAGCTCCTCAACAGCCTCGTCGGCCTCTACGCCCGCCAGACGGGCGAGGCCCACGGCCTCGTGCACGCCGAGCTGCGCCGGATCTGCGGCGGCCCCGCCGTGTCGCACGCCACGGTGACCCAGCTGCAGTCCCGCATCGACGTGCTGCGCAAGCGCGTCCGCTCCTGACTCCCGGCTGCCCGCGCGCCTAGACTCCGGGCATGCCCGCGACGTACTCGTTCGTGTCGCGGTGGCGCATGCCCGTGTCGCCTGAGCGCGCATGGGCGGAATTGGAACGGATGCTGCGCCCCGGCGCCGGTCCGCGCTGGTGGCCCGCGCTGACACTGCCGATGCCTCCCCGCCGGATCGTCGCGGGGGAGCGGATGGTGCTCGCCGTCCGGAGTCCGCTCGGCTACTCGCTGCGCGTGCTCCTGGAGCTCCGCGACATCGATCCCGGCCGTGCGATCGGGGCGTCGAGCGAGGGCGACCTCCGAGGGAGCGGCCTCGTGACCGTCGAGGCGGACGGCGACGCAGCATCCGTCATCACGTTCCACTGGGACGTCGAGACCCGGCGGGCGTGGATGAACGCCACCGGCTGGGTGCTGCGGCCGGTCTTCGAGCGCGCTCACGCGTTCGTCATGCGCCGGGGCGAGCTCGGGCTGCGGGGCGCTCTGGCGGGCCGGTGAGGTTCGGAAACCCGAAATGCTGGCAATCCTCGGTTTCGGGCCTGAGGGGCCTCAGGCGATGGCTAGCGTTGACGGGTCCCGCACCCCGACTGGAGGCCCGAGTGAGCACCCCCGCCGCACCGACCGACCGCGATCGACGCCGCTGGGCGCGGTATCTCGTCAACGAGCGTGCCGAGGCGCACGTCTACCGCGAGCTCGCCGGGCGCCGCACGGGGGAGGAGCGCGAGATCCTGCTGGCACTCGCCGAGGCCGAGGGGCGTCACGAGGCGCACTGGCTGCAGCTGCTCGGCAGCGAGCCGGCGCGATTGCCGCGGGCCGACGTCGGCACCCGCATGCTGGGCTGGATGGCCAAGCGCTTCGGCTCGATCTTCGTGCTCGCGCTCGCGCAGAACGCCGAGGCGCGGTCGCCCTACGACGACGAGCCGTTCGCGACGCCCACGATGGCGGCGGACGAGCGGATCCACCACGAGGTCGTGCGCGGGCTCGCCGCCCGCGGACGCCGACGCCTGTCGGGCACGTTCCGCGCCGCGGTCTTCGGTGCGAACGACGGTCTCGTCTCGAACCTCGCGCTCGTGATGGGCATCGGCGCCACCGGCGTCTCGAGCCAGTTCGTGCTCTTCAGCGGCGTCGCGGGCCTGCTCGCGGGCGCGCTGTCGATGGGCGCGGGGGAGTTCGTGTCGGTCCGCTCCCAGCGGGAGCTGCTGGCGGCGACGGAGCCGAGCGACTACGCCGACGGCGCGATCCCGCACCTCGACATCGACGCGAACGAGCTGGCGCTCGTCTACCGGACCCGCGGGATGCCGGAGGCCGAGGCGTCCGCGCGTGCCCGCCGGGTCGTCGAAGCCGCGCACGCGCTCGGTCAGGGACGCACCGACACCGGACCGATCTCGGTCGCCGACCACGAGGAGGTCGTGGGCAGCGCCTGGGCCGCCGCCCTGTCGAGCTTCCTGTTCTTCGCGTCCGGCGCGATCATCCCCGTGCTGCCGTGGATCTTCGGGCTGTCCGGCCTCACCGCGGTCGTCGTGGCGCTGCTGCTGGTGGGGATCGCGCTGATGTCGACCGGTGCGGCCGTCGGCCTGCTTTCGGGTGCCCCGCCGCTCAAGCGTGCCCTGCGCCAGCTCGCGATCGGATTCGGCGCCGCCGCGGTGACGTACATCCTGGGCCTGCTGTTCGGCGTCTCGATGGGATGACGCGCCCGGGCGGCCGTCGATTCGTTGAACGTCCGGTGAGGTGGTAGTGTCATTTCTCGGTTGCGAAACCGAAAACCACCTGCGCGGGTGGCGGAATAGGTAGACGCGCTAGCTTGAGGTGCTAGTGCCCGTATAGGGCGTGGGGGTTCAAGTCCCCCCTCGCGCACAGTGAAGAAGGCCCCCGAAAGGGGGCCTTCTTTCGTCGAGAGGATAGGTTTGTCCGCATGCCCGAAGCCGAACTCCCCGAAGTCGCCGCGATCGCGCGCGATCTGATCCGCTTCGACACGACGAACCACGGCGGCGGCCGCGCCGCCGGCGAGCGGGAGGCCGCGGAGTACGTCGGCGCCTACCTCGAGACGCTGGGCCTGAAGCCCGAGTTCTACGAACCCGTCCCGCGCCGCACCAACGTGATGGCGAGGGTTCCCGGCCGCAACCGCGACAAGCCCGCACTCGTGCTGCACGGCCACCTCGACGTGGTCCCGGCGATCGCCGACGACTGGAGCGTCGATCCCTTCGCGGGCGTCGTGAAGGACGGGATGCTGTGGGGCCGCGGCGCCGTCGACATGAAGGACATGGACGCCATGATCCTGACGTCGGTCGCCGACATCCTCCGCGCCGGCGAGCAGCCAGAGCGCGACCTCGTCCTGGCGTTCTTCGCCGACGAGGAGAACGGCGGCGTCGAGGGATCCGCGCTCGTGGTTCGTGACCGCCCCGACTGGTTCGAGGGTGCCACCGAGGCCATCAGCGAGGTCGGCGGCTACTCCATCCCGATCGGCGACCGCCACGCGTACCTCCTGCAGGTGGGGGAGAAGGCCCTGGTCTGGATCCGCCTCGTCGCACGCGGCCGCGCCGCCCACGGCTCCAAGCTGCACGACGAGAACGCCGTGACGAGGCTCGCCGAGGCCGTCGCGGCTCTCGGGCGCACCGCGTGGCCCGTCACCCTCACCGACACGTCGCGCGAGATGAGCGAGCGGCTCGCCGAGCTGACCGGCCAGTCCGCGGGCGACCCCGACGCCGTCGCGGCGGCCACGGGCGCAGCATCCGGATTCCTCCGCTCGACCCTGCGCACCACCACCAACCCGACCGGTCTCGTGGCCGGCTACAAGCACAACGTGATCCCCGATCGGGCCGAGGCGCTCATCGACGTGCGGACCCTTCCCGGCACCGAGGACGCGACCCTCGCTGACATCCGCCGCATCGTCGGCGACGGCGTCGAGGTCGAGATCGTCCACCAGGACATCGGACTCGAGGTCCCGTTCTCGGGCGACCTCGTCGACGCCATGGTCGCGGCCCTCGGCCGTCACGATCCGGGCGCCCCGGTCGTGCCGTACCTGATGGGTGGCGGCACCGACAACAAGGCGCTCGCGGCGCTCGGGATCGCCGGCTACGGCTTCGCGCCGCTGCGCCTGCCATCCGACCTCGACTTCACCGGCATGTTCCACGGCGTCGACGAGCGCGTCCCGATCGACGCGCTGGTCTTCGGCCAGGCCGTCCTCACCGATCTGCTCCGCACCTACTGACTGATTGATCGACGGATGCCTCGCCCCCGGCATCCGTCACAGCACGGCTGAAAGGCGCCCATGCTTCTCGAAGCGATCATCCTCGGCTTCGTCCAGGGACTGACCGAGTTCCTGCCGATCTCGTCGAGCGCGCACCTGCGCATCCTCGGCGAGTTCCTGCCGTCGGCGCAGGACCCGGGCGCGGCGTTCACCGCGATCACCCAGATCGGCACCGAGGCGGCCGTCGTGGTCTTCTTCTGGCGCGACATCGTACGGATCATCGGACACTGGTTCCGGGCGCTGTTCGGCCGCATCCCGCGCAACGACCCCGACGCGAAGCTCGGCTGGCTGATCATCGTCGGCTCGATCCCGATCGTGGTGCTCGGCCTGCTGTTCCAGGACCAGATCGAGACCGTGCTGCGATCGCTCTGGATCACCGCCGGCATGCTGATCTTCTTCGGCGTGCTGCTCGGCATCGCCGACCACGTCGGCGCCAAGAAGCGCAAGCTGCAGGACATCACCGTGGGTCACGGCGTGATCTACGGCTTCGCGCAGTCGCTCGCCCTGATCCCGGGCGTGTCGCGCTCGGGCGGAACCATCACCGCCGGCCTCTTCATGGGCTACGAGCGGGCCGCCGCCGCGCGCTACGCGTTCCTGCTCGCGATCCCGGCCGTCTTCGGCAGCGGCTTCTTCCAGCTGGTCAAGAGTCTCGACGAGCCCGGCGTGTTCACCCTCGGCGAGACCGCCGTGGCGACGGTGGTCGCGTTCATCGTCGCGCTCGGTGTGATCGCGTTCTTCATGAACTGGATCTCCAAGCACAGCTTCCTGCCGTTCGTGGTCTACCGCGTGGCGGTCGGCTCGCTCCTGCTGGTGCTGCTGAGCATGGGCGTCATCAACCCGTAGCGGGCGCGACCGGTCGCTGAGCCGATCGTCGCAGCGTGCTCAGCGGCGCGGGTCGTCGCGGCCGGGCTTGCTCGGCCCGTCGCCCGGCTTGCCGTCGCTGCGGCGCAGGTACCGCTCGAACTCCTGCGCGATCGCGTCGCCCGAGGCCTCCGGCGAGTCCCAGGTGTCGCGCGTGCGCTCGAGCTGGTGGATGTACTCGGTCATCTCCTCGTCGTCGGCCGCGGCCGCGTCGATGGAGGCCTCCCACGCCGCGGCCTCCGTGGCGAGATCGCCGCGGGGGACAGGAGCACCGGTGAGGTCCTCGAGCCGGTCGAGGAGCGCCAGGGTCGCCTTCGGCGACGGCGTGTGCCCGGCGACGTAATGCGGCACGCTCGCCCACAGGCTCGCGGTCGGGATCCCGGCGCGCTCGGCGGCGTCGCCGAGGACACTGAGGATGCCGACGGGCCCCTCGTAGGTGCTGCGCTCGAGCTCGAGCGCCGTGCGCAGGTTCTCGTTGTCGCTGCCGGAGAAGACCGAGATGGGCCGGGTGTGCGGCACGTCCGACATCATGGAGCCGATCGCGACGAACCCGGTGATGTCCTCGCGGAGGGCGATGTCGATGAACTCCGACGAGAACGCCTGCCATGCGCGGGCAGGCTCCACGCCGGTGAGCAGCCACAGTTGGGTGCCGCGCGTCGCCTGTGCGGGGCGCAGCAGCGTGGCCTCGGGCCAGCGGAGCGTGCGACGGCCGTCGCCGTCCGCGGCGATGTGCGGACGCGTGTACTGGTAGTCGAAGTAGAGCTCGGGATCGACCGAGAACACGGTCTCGTAGGAGCCGCCCTCGCGCAGTTGGGTGATGGCCGAGGACGCGGCTTCGCCCGCGTCGTTCCAGCCGTCGAACGCTGCGACGAGAACACGACGACCCAGTCCGTCCACGAGACCCCCTTCACCCGCATCCGCTGCGGGTTCCTTCCAGGATATGCCCCCGCCCCCACGGAGGGCCGGAGACCCCTCGGTAGGATTGCACGGTGAATGCGCCCCGACTCGCCGCCGTCCTGTGGGACATGGACGGCACCCTCGTCGACACCGAGCCCTATTGGATGGCGGCGGAGACGCCCCTCATCGAGAGCTTCGGCGGGACGTGGTCCCACGAGCAGGCGCTCGGACTGGTCGGCCTCGGCCTCGAGGACTCCGCCCGGATCCTGCAGGGGACCGGCGTGCGCATGAGCACCGACGCGATCATCGACCACCTCACCGAGGACGTCATGCGTCAGCTGTCCGCCACGGGCGTGCCGTTCCGGCCCGGCGCCCGGGAGCTGCTCGCGAGCCTGCGCGAGGCCGGCGTCAAGACCGGACTCGTGACGATGTCGATGCGCCGCATGGCGCAGACGGTCATCGACCTCATCGACTTCGACGCGTTCGACGTGGTCGTCGCCGGCGACGATGCGACACGGCCGAAGCCCTTCCCGGACCCTTACCTGCAGGCGTGCGAGGCGCTGGGCGTCACGCCCGATGAGGTCGTGGCCATCGAGGACTCGCCCAACGGGCTGCGCTCGGCCGTCGCCTCGGGTGTGTCGGTCATCGGCGTGCCGCTCATGGTGTCGCTCACCGGCGCCGGCGCGCACACGCTCTGGGAGAGCCTGGAAGGACGCACGGCCGCCCACGTCGCCGAGTTCCACGCCGCGCACCGCGCCCGCGTCCACGCCCCGCACCCCGCCGAGGAGACCTCCCGATGACCGACGACCAGGAACTCGCCGGCGGGCGCCCCAGCGGCCCCTTCCGCCTCGGCGACCGCGTGCAGCTCACCGGGCCCAAGGGCCGCCTGCACACCATCACGCTGCGCGAAGGCGGCGAGCTGCACACCCACCACGGAGTCCTGCGTCACTCGGAGCTCGTGGGCCAGCCCGACGGGTCCGTCGTCGCGAACAGCGGCGGGCACGAGTACCTGGCGCTGCGCCCGCTGCTCCGGGACTTCGTGATGTCGATGCCGCGCGGCGCGGCCATCGTGTACCCGAAGGACGCCGCACAGATCCTCGCCGAGGCCGACATCTTCCCCGGTGCCACGGTCGTCGAGGCCGGCGTGGGCTCGGGAGCGCTGTCGCTCTGGCTCCTCCGCGCGATCGGCAGCGAGGGGCGGCTCGTGTCCTTCGAGCGCCGCGACGACTTCGCCGCGGTCGCGCGGGCGAACGTCGAGACCTTCACCGGGCACGTGCCGGCGAACTGGGACGTGGTCGTGGGCGACCTCGCCGAAGAGCTGAACGACACCGTGGCCGAGGCATCCGTCGATCGTGTCGTGCTCGACATGCTCGCGCCCTGGGAGTGCATCGATGCCGTGGCCGAGGCGCTCACGCCGGGCGGCGTCGTGGTCTGCTACGTCGCGACGGCGACCCAGCTCAGCCGCGTCGCGGAGTACATCCGCGGGACGGGGCTGTTCACCGAGCCCGACGCGAACGAGACGATGGTGCGCGGCTGGCACGTCGAGGGCCTCGCCGTGCGCCCGGACCACCGCATGGTCGCGCACACCGGCTTCCTCGTGTGGGCGCGACGTCTCGCTCCCGGGGCGATCCCGCCCGAGGTGAAGCGCCGCGCGTCGAAGTCGAGCTACGGCGACGAGGACGTGGAGCTGTGGACTCCCGGCGCCGTCGGCGACCGCCAGATCACCGACAAGAACCTGCGCAAGCGCGTCCGGGAGGCCGAGCGCGCCGCCGAGGGCGCCCGCCAGGCGTCCGGACGGTCCGACGCGCCCGACGAGTCCGCCTAAACTAGCCCGGTGCGCAAGATCCCCGTTGCCCTGGTTGTCCTGGGACTCGTGACCGTCGGCCTGGCCGGATGCTCGCTGCCCGGCGCGTCCGCGTCCGACTGCTCGCGTCCCGAGGTGTCGAACCCCGATGTGATGGACCTCATCACCGTCACCGGCGACACCGAGAACGAGCCGAAGGTCGACCTGTACACGCCCGTGAAGGCGCCGGAGCTCGCTTACGAGGACGTGGTGACGGGTGACGGCACCGCCATCACCTCCGTCAACCAGCCGCTCGTGCTCGATGTGGCGCTGTTCAGCGGCACGACCGGCGAGAAGCTCGCCGCGACCCCGTACGACGGCGACCTGTCGCGGGTGGGCTCTGTCGCGCAGTTCGCCAACTTCCCGGGCTTCGAGGACGCTCTGCATTGCGCCACCGAGGGATCCCGCGTCGCCATCGCGCTGTCGTCCGATGACCTCGCCGACGGCGTCGCCGAACAGGCCGGGCTCGACGACGGAGACGCCCTCGTCGCGGTCATCGACCTCCGCAAGGTGTATCTCGCCGCCGCCGACGGCCAGAACCAGTTCAACAGCGGCTTCGGGCTGCCGAGCGTCGTGCGTGCGCCCGACGGGCGCCCGGGCCTCATCATCCCCGACGGTGCCGCGCCGAGCGACCTGACGATCCAGACGCTCAAGAAGGGCGACGGTGAGAAGGTCACCGGCGACCAGCCGGTGCGCGTCCACTACACGGGCGTGGTGTGGGGCGAGAACGAGCCCTTCGACACGACGTGGGACGGCGAGCCGGCATCGCTCACGCTCGACGGTGTGGTCCCCGGGTTCGCGAAGGCGCTCGAGGGGCAGACTGTCGGCTCGCAGGTGATGGTCGTCGTGCCGCCCGAGCAGGGCTACGGCGACCAGGCGCAGGGCGGCATCCCGGCCGGCTCGACCCTGGTGTTCGTGATCGACATCCTCGGCCTCGACGCGGTGCCGGCGCAGTAGCGGGGGTTCGGCGACGCCGACGCGAGCGGCCATAGGATAGGCGGGTGCCTGCCACTGCCGCCGCGAAGATCCCGCCCGAGGAGCGTCTGGTGAACCTCGTGGTGGCGCTCATCGCGACCGATCAGGGCCTCACGAAAGACACCATCCTGACCTCCGTCGCGGGCTACCGCGAGCAGAGCGAGGCGGGCGCGTCGAAGGATGCGCTCGAGAAGATGTTCGAGCGCGATAAGGAGTCGCTGCGGGGCCTCGGCGTTCCGATCGAGACGATCGGCGACTGGGCCGACCCCGACGACCTCCGCGAGGCGCGGTACCGCGTGCCGAGCGCCGAATACGAGCTGCCGGAGGACATCGAGTTCACACCGGCCGAGCTGGCGCTGCTGACCCTCGCCGGCGGGGTGTGGAGCGAGAGCTCCCTGTCGGACGACGCCCGCAGCGGCCTGCGCAAGATCCGCGCCCTCGGAGACCTGGTCGACGAGCCCATCATCGGCTTCTCGCCGCGCCTGAGCCTGCGCGACCCCGCGTTCCCGGCCCTGCAGCAGGCGATCGAGTCGAGCAAGGTCGTCACCTTCCCCTACCTCAAGCCGGGGGAGGCCGCACCGCGCACGCGGCGGGTGCAGCCGCTCGCCCTCGTCGAGTACGAGGGCCGCTGGCATGTGTTCGGCATCGACCTCGACGTCCGAGAGGACCGCACGTTCCTCCTCGCCCGCATCGTCGGGCCCGTCGCCGTCACCCGGGCGTCGTTCGACCCGGCGCTGCGCGAAGGCGCCGGCGACCGGGCGCTCGCGGGCCTCGACGAGGTCGCCGCGCGCAACTCGGCGCTGCTGGAGGTGAACCCCGGCACCGAGGCGGCGCTCCGCCTCGCGCGCCGCGCGCAGCCGGCCGAGCAGGGGATCCGCGTGCCGTACGTCGACGTGCACATCTTCGCCGACGAGCTCGCCTCCTACGGCCCGGAAGTGCGGGTCGTCGAGCCCGCCGATCTCCGGGATCGCGTCATCGACCGGCTCGCGGCGACCCGCGATCTCCACGGGGGGAACTCATGAGCGTCCGGCGACAGCTCGTCGCGACCGATCGCGCGGCCCTCATGCTCCAGCTCGTTCCGTACCTGATCGGCAAGGGCGAGGTCTCGCTCGCCGAGGCGGCCGACGAGTTCGACGTGTCGGCCGAGCAGATGCGCTCGATGGTCGAGAAGCTCACCGTGATCGGGCTGCCTGGCGACCGCGGGTACTGGCAGATGGCGAACGACCTGTTCGACATCGACTGGGACCTGCTCGACGAGCGCGACCTCATCGTCATCACGAACTCCGTCGGGCTCGAGCGGGCGCCCAAGCTCACGGCGCGCGAGGCGGCCGCCCTCCTCGCGGGTCTGCAGCTGGCGCGGTCGATCCCCGGAGTGGGCGACACCGCCCTGTACGCCGGACTGCTCGCCAAGCTCGCGCGGGGGGCCTCGGGGATCCCTGCCGAGGTGATCCTCGCGACGGAGCCCGTCGACGCCGTGCGCGACCTCGTGTCCGACGCGCTGCGGCGCGGAGTGGCCGTCTCGTTCACGTACAAGGCGCCCGACGCGGCGCCCACGACCCGTACCGTCGACCCGGTGAAGGTGCACATCGCGAGCGGGCAGTGGTATCTGCAGGGCTGGTGCCACCTCCGCGAGGCGATGCGCACGTTCCACCTCGACCGCGTCAGCGACCTCGAGCTCACCGGTATCCCGAGCACGCACGCGGGCGAACAGGCCCCGGATTGGTTCGACACCGATGCGGGCGACGTGGTCGCGCGCATCCGCTTCGCCGAAGACGTGGCGCCACTGCTCGGGGACTACCTCGACCGCGCGTCTCTCGAGACGGCCGACGGCGTCACGGTCGCCACCATGCGCGTCGCCGACGAGCTCAGCCTGCGCCGCCTGGCGGCGCGTCGCGGCGGCCTCGTCGAGGTGTTCGAGCCCGTCGCCGCACGTCGCGCCGTCGCCGAATGGGCCGACGCGGGCTTGGCGCAATACCGGTGAGGGCCGTCATCACCCCTCGGCATCGGGTTACACTGGACCCACATCCGCACCGACAAGGAGATTCCGCATGGGCGCATTCGGATGGCCGCACCTTCTGATCATCCTCGCGGTGATCCTGCTCCTGTTCGGGGCTGCGAAACTGCCGGCTCTGGCCAAGAGCCTCGGTCAGTCCGCCCGGGTCTTCAAGGGCGAGATGAAGGCGATGAAGGAGGACGACTCCACGGCGAAGCCGAAGGCCGAGAACGTGGCGTCGGAGACCCCCAAGGCCGACACCCCCGCGAGCTCGAGCAGCACCGCAGACCCGTCATCCTGACCCACCGTGGTCACCACGGATCCCCCGCGCATCGAGGAGCCTGAGCAGCCTCGGCGCGACAAGCGCATGTCCCTCGGAGGGCACCTGCGCGAGCTGCGCCGGCGATTCTTCATCGCCGCGGCCGGCCTCGTCGTCGGCATGATCGTCGCCTTCCTCATCAGTGGCTGGGTCATCGACCTGCTGTCCCAGCCGATCGTGCAGATCGCGGGCGAGCGCGGCGACCAGTACATCGCGCTCAACTTCACGACCGTGTCGAGCGGTTTCGATCTGCACATGCGGATCGCGTTCGCGATCGGCCTGCTGATCTCGGCGCCGATCTGGCTGTGGCAGATCTGGGCGTTCATCATGCCCGGGCTGACGCGCAAAGAGGTCAGCTACACGGTCGGCTTCCTCGCCGCCGCGATCCCGCTGTTCATCGCCGGACTCTACGTCGGCTGGCTCATCATGCCGCACATGGTCGTCCTCATGGCCAACTTCGTGCCGAACGACCAGGGCATCGCACAGTTCTACGACTACGCCACGTACTACGACTTCGTCTTCAAGCTGCTCCTCGTGATCGGCGTCTCGTTCGTGACACCGGTGTTCCTGGTGGCCCTGAACCTGGCAGGCGTCGTGTCGGGCCGCGGCATCCTCAAGGGCTGGCGCGTGGCCATCATCGTGATCACCGTGTTCGCCGCCGCCGCGACGCCAGCCGCCGACGTCACCTCGATGCTGCTGCTCGCGGGCATCCTGTGCGTGCTCTACTTCGCCGCGGTCGGTCTGTCGATGCTGTTCGACCGCCGCAAGGCCAAGCGCGATCGCGCAGCCGGCCTGCTGCCGCCCGAGGTCTCGTGAGCGAGCCCGCTCCCGCCGAACGTTACGCACGAGCCAGCGCATCGGCACGCCTCGATCGGACGCACCCGATCACGGCCGACTTCGCCGCGTCCCAGCGATTCACGCTCGACCCCTTCCAGATCGAAGGATGCCGCGCCCTCGAAGAGGGCCGCAGCGTCCTGGTGGCCGCGCCCACCGGCGCCGGCAAGACGATCGTCGGCGAGTTCGCGGTGCATCTGGCGATGCGCGAGCCCGGCGACAAGGCGTTCTACACCACGCCGATGAAGGCGCTGTCGAACCAGAAGTTCCGCGAGCTGCAAGAGGTCTACGGCGAGGGCGAGGTCGGACTCCTCACCGGCGACACCAACATCAACGGCAACGCGCGCATCGTCGTCATGACGACCGAAGTGCTGCGCAACATGCTGTACGCCGACTCCCCGGCGCTGCGCGGACTCCGCTACGTGGTCATGGACGAGGTGCACTACCTCGCCGACCGCTTCCGCGGCGCCGTGTGGGAGGAGGTCATCATCCACCTCGCACCCAGCGTGCGGCTGGTCTCGCTGTCGGCCACCGTCTCCAACGCCGAGGAGTTCGGTGACTGGCTCGACACCGTGCGCGGCGACACCGAGGTCATCGTCTCCGAGACCCGCCCGGTACCCCTCGAGCAGCACGTGCTGGTGCGCGGCGACCTGCTGCCGCTCTTCGACGACCGCGCCGGCATCGCGACGGCCCAGGTCAACCAGGAGCTCATGCGCATCCGCTCCTTCAAGGGCCAGAACTTCGAGCGCAATCATCGGGTGCAGGCGGCGAACAGTGCCCGGCAGGCGGGGTACGAGGCATCCCGTCGCCGTCCGAACCGCGGGGGCAAGCGGCCCGTGCGGTCCGCGAACGTGCAGCGGATCGAGCGCCTCGACCGCCCCGACGTCGTCGAGCTGCTCTCGCGCGCCAATCTGCTGCCGGCGATCTTCTTCATCTTCAGCCGGGCGGGCTGCGACGCGGCCGTTCAGCAGGTGCGCCGTGCCGGTGTGCGGCTGACCTCCCAGGACGAGCGCCGCGAGATCCGCGCGGTGATCGAGGAGCGCACCCGCACCCTCCTTGAAGAGGACCTCGCCGTACTGGGGTTCTGGGAGTGGCGCGACAACCTCGAACGCGGCGTCGCCTCGCACCACGCGGGCCTCCTGCCGGCGTTCAAGGAGGTCGTCGAGGAGCTCTTCCAGCGCAAGCTCGTGAAGGTGGTGTTCGCCACCGAGACGCTCGCGCTCGGCATCAACATGCCCGCGCGCACCGTCGTGCTCGAGAAGCTCGAGAAGTTCAACGGCGAGGCCCGCGTCGCCATCACGTCGGGGGAGTACACACAGCTGACCGGCCGTGCCGGCCGCCGCGGCATCGACGTCGAGGGCCACGCGGTCATCCAGTGGACCGAAGGCCTCGACCCGCAGGCGGTGGCCGCCCTCGCCTCGCGTCGCACGTACCCGCTCAACTCGAGCTTCCGGCCGACGTACAACATGGCGGTCAACCTCATCGACCAGTTCGGCCGGGCCAAGGCGCGGGAGATCCTCGAGTCGTCGTTCGCCCAGTTCCAAGCCGACCGTGCGGTCGTCGGGCTCGCCCGGCAGGTCAAGGAGCAGGAGGAGTCGCTCGCCGGCTACGCGAAGGCGATGACGTGCGATCGCGGCGACTTCGCCGAGTACTCCCGCATCCGGCGTGAGCTGAGCGACGTCGAGAAGCTCAACCGCAAGGACGCCAACGCGTCGCGGCGCACGCGCGACGAGCGGCTGCGTCACATCGCGACGCTGCGCAAGCAGATGCAGCGGCATCCGTGCCATCAGTGCCCCGACCGCGAGCACCACGCGCGGTGGGCCGAGCGGTACTGGAAGCTCAAGCGCGAGGTCGACAAGCTGCGCCGCCAGATCGAGACGCGCACCGGCACTGTGGCGCGCATCTTCGACCGCGTCGTCGACGTGCTCGGCGCGCTCGAGTACGTGTCGATCGACGAAGCCGGCGCGACGGCGCTGACGCCTGCCGGCCGCACGATGCGGCGCATCTACGGCGAGCGGGACCTCCTCGTCGCCGAGTCGCTCCGGCGCGGCATCTGGAAGGACCTGGATGCCGCCTCCCTCGCGGCTCTGGCGTGCTCGCTCGTGTACGAGCCGAGGCGCGACGACGGCGGCCCGGGGGAGCGGGGGCTGCCGCGCGGCGCGTTCCGTCCGGCGTTCGAGGCGACGCTGTCGCTGTGGCAGGAGCTCGACGACCTCGAGCAGGAGCACCGGCTCCCCGGCACCGAACCGGTGTCGGCCGGTCTCGCGCAGGCCATGCACACGTGGGCCCGCGGCGGCATGCTCGACCGCGTGCTGATCGAGGCCGATATGGCCGCCGGCGACTTCGTGCGCTGGTCGAAGCAGACCATCGACCTGCTCGACCAGCTGTCGATCGTCGCCGATCAGCCGATCGCGGGAACGGCTCGCAAGGCGCTGGATGCCGTGCGCCGCGGCATCGTCGCGTACTCGGGGGTCTAGCGGCGCCGACGCGGCTCAAGATCGCCGTTCCGCTCGCTTAGGCTGATCCCGTGCCACCTCGCGCGATCTTCCCGCTGTGGGCGGCGGTTCCCCTCTCGGTGCTGGCCGGAGTGCTGTTCGACCTGGCCTTCCCGTCGGTCGCGTGGTGGCCGATGGCGTTCGTGTCGGTGGCTCTGGCGCTCGTCACCCTCATCGGGCGCCGGACGGGCGGAGCGTTCCTGACGGGGCTCGCCTACGGTCTCGCGTTCTATCTGCTCAACGTCGACTTCACCGCCGAGTGGGTGGGGCCGCTTCCGTGGCTCGCGCTCTCGGTCCTCGAATCGCTGTTCGTCGCGGGCGGCGCCGTGCTCATCTCCCTGGCCTATCGCTGGGTGCCGCAGGTCGTTCCCCGCCGCGGGCGGATTCTGCTGACCGCGGTGCTCGTCGCGGGGCTGTGGACCGCGAAGGAGGCGGTGATCGGCGGCTTCCCCTACGGCGGATTCCCCTGGGGGCGCGTCGGCACCTCCCAGGTGAACGGCCCGTTCGCCGAGGTCGTTTCGTGGACCGGCACCGCCGGACTCACCTTCCTCATCGTCGCGCTCGTCGCCGCCGGGGTGGAACTCGTGCGTTCTCCGCGGCGGGCGCGGGGTGGCGGCGTCCGTCCCCTCCTCCCGGTCGCGGTGCTCGCCCTCGTCGCCACCGCGCTCGTGGTCGTCCCCGCGTGGGCGACGACGCCTGCGGGCACGATGCGCGTCGCGAGCGTGCAGGGCAACGGCCCCGCCGGCTACTTCGACGAGCGCGAAGCGGGAGACATCCTCGAATCGCAGTACGAGGCCACGAGGCCGCTCTTCGGAGCCGAAGACGTCGACGTCGTGCTGTGGCCGGAGGGGAGCGTCGACGTCGATCCCGACGCGTCGCCCGTCGTCGCGGCCGCCCTCGACCGCGTGACCCGGCAGTTGGGCGCGCCGCTCATCGCCAACCGCATCGACAAGCGCGGCGAGGAGTACTTCAACATGTCGTTCCTCTGGCGCGAGGGCACGGGGATCGAGCAGACGTACGACAAGCGCAACCCGGTGCCGTTCGGCGAGTACGTGCCCGACCGGGAGTTCTACGCGTCGATCGCACCCGATCTCATCGGGATGATCGGCCGCGACTACACGCCCGGCACGACGCCTCCGGTGTTCGACGTCGACGGCACCGTCGTCGGGCTCGCCATCTGCTTCGACGTCATCTACGACGCCCTCGTGTGGGAGGGTGCTCGCGACGGCGCGCGCGTGTACCTCTTCCAAACCAACAACGCCGACTTCCGGGGCACCGACGAGAACCTGCAGCAGCTCGCCGTCGCCCGGCTGCGCGCGATCGAGACCGGGCGCTCCGTCGTCAACCTGTCGACGGTGGGCACGAGTCAGGTTATCGCGCCAGACGGGTCCACGATCGACGGACTCCCCGCCGACGAACCGGGGCACATGCTCACCGACGTTCCCCTGCGGACGGGTCTCACGCCCGCAGTCGTCATCGGACCGTGGCTGAACGCGCTTGTGGCGTGGGGGAGCGTCATCGTGCTCGCCGGGCTCGGCATCATCGCGCGTCGGCGCTCTCGCGGGCATGCGAAAACGCCGGCCCCGTAGGGCCGGCGTCGCGCGGATCGTGGATCAGGCGCTGAGCTTGTCCACCGTGACGGCCTCGCCGGCGCCGCGGCGGGCGCGGACGTACGCGAGGCGCTCCTCGAGCAGCTCTTCGAGCTCGGGGATGGTGCGGCGCTCCAGGAGCATGTCCCAGTGGCTGCGGGGGACCTTGTCGCCGGAGTGGTCGACGGTCGCGGTGCCGTCGCCCACGCGCAGCAGCGCCTCGGCGCCGCACGTGCGGCACTCCCAGGCCGGCGGAACCTCGGCGTCGGCCGCGAAGGTCAAAGTCGTGTCACGTCCACACGTGGAACATGTGTAGATGTGCTGTGCGCGCTCATGGAACACGACGCCCTCTTCGCTCTGTAGGCTCTGGGCGCCGAGTCGGATGCCGCGCAGACTGCGGTCTGCCATTTTGTGGTCCTCTCGTCGCTGTATAGGTATAACGAAGTGACCTGAGCGGATCATCCGAAGGGGCCCTGTTCATCGACCTTTCACAGTGGATGCACAGCGGAGCGAGTGTCCGTCCACCGTGGGGTGTTATCGGAGGGCTGAGAGCGCGATGTCGGCGCGGTCCGTGACGATGCCGTCGACGCCCATCTCGACCAGCCGGACCATGTCGTCGGGGGCGTTGATGGTCCACACATGCACCTCGACGCCGTGCCGGTGCGCGGCCGCGATGAGCCGCGGCGTGATGATGCGCAGGCGGCCCTGCCGCTCGGGGACCTGGAGCGCGTCGACGCCCGCCAGAGCCCGCGCGACCAGCCGATCAGAGCGCGCCGACACGGCGGCCAGCACGCGTCCGATGGTGCCGCGGCCACCGGAGGTGGCGGGACGGATGCTGCGCCCCGACGCCTCGCCCACGGCCCGAGCCGCGCCGAGCGCGGCGCGCCGCCGTTCGTCGGAGAAGCTCGTCACCAGCACCCGGTCGGCGAACGGCGCGATGGCGGCGCCGACGGCGGTCGCCGCATCCGTCGCCTTCACGTCGAGGTTGAACCTCACGGTCGGGAACGAGTTCAGCGCCTGCGCGAGCGTGATGAGTCCGCCCCGCCCGGCCATCAGGTGCTCCAGCTCGCGCACCGTCACGTCGGCGATCTTGCGCGGGTCGCCGGTCACGCGCGACAGGTCGTCGTCGTGGAACAGGACGACGACACCGTCCGAGGTGCGGTGGCAGTCCGACTCGACGTAGTGGGCGCCTGCCGAGTGCGCCGCGGCGACCGCGGCGAAGGAGTTCTCGACGATGCCGCTGCGCGCGGCATCGGGCGTGACCAGGCCGCGGTGGGCGAGGACACGCGGCGTCGCGACTCCCTCGAACCAGGGGTGGGTCACGGGGTGGGCGGGGTGACCGCGGGCGGCGCACCGCCGATCGCGGGACCGCCGGAGGCCGGACCGCCCGAAGCGGGACCGCCCGACGTGATGCCGCCCGCAGCGGGCCCGCGACCTTTCGCCGCAGCATCCGTCATCACACCGGCGAAGGAGCCCGTGAGACCCTTGAGCGCCTCGGTGAACTCGCTCGGGATGATCCAGAGCTTGCTCGATGCGCTGTCGGCGATCTTCGGCAGCGTCTGCAGGTACTGGTAGGCCAGCAGCTTGTCGTCGGGGTTGCCGCTGTGGATCGCGTCGAAGACGGTCTGGATCGCCTCGGCCTCGCCCTGTGCGCGCAGCACGGCAGCCTGCTTGTCACCTTCGGCCCGGAGGATCTCCGCCTGCCGGCGTCCTTCGGCCTCGAGGATCTGCGACTGCTTCGAACCCTCGGCCGTGAGGATCGCGGCGCGGCGGTCGCGCTCGGCGCGCATCTGCTTCTCCATCGAGTCCTGGATGGAGTGCGGCGGGTCGATGGCCTTGAGCTCGACGCGTGAGACGCGCAGGCCCCACTTGCCGGTCGCCTCGTCGAGCACGACGCGCAGCTGACCGTTGATCTCGTCGCGGCTCGTGAGCGCCTCTTCGAGGTTCAGGCCGCCGACGACGTTGCGGAGAGTGGTGGTGGTGAGCTGCTCGACCGCACTGAGGTAGTTGGCGATCTCGTACGTCGCGGCGCGGGCGTCGGTGACCTGGAAGTACACGACCGTGTCGATGGACACGACGAGGTTGTCCTCGGTGATCACCGGCTGCGGCGGGAACGAGACGACCTGCTCCCGCATGTCCATGAGCGGCCGCAGCCGATCGATGAAGGGCACGAGGAGATTCAGACCCGGGGCGAGCGTCTTGTGATACCGGCCGAGCCGCTCGACGATTCCGGCAGTCGCCTGCGGGATGATCCGGATGGACCGGAAGATGACGACCAGGACGAAGATGAAGACCGCGATCGCGAGGATCCACCCGATCGCCGTCGGGATGGCCGAGGTGAAGTCGTTCATGCGAGCGGATCCTCCCGTGCGGGGGCGAGGGGTTCAGGGGAGTCGGAGCGGACGACCGCCGTCGCGCCCTCGATGCGGCTGACGCGCACCCGGGTGCCGGGCTCGAGGTCTCCGGACTCGGTGCGCGCGGTCCACACGTCGCCGTTGGCGAGCTTGACCTGACCGCCGTGCGCGCCGACGGACGAGACGACCGTGCCGCCCAGTCCGATGAGGGCGTCGACGTTCGACGGCGTCGGATCCTCGCCGCGGCGCAGTCGCCGCAACAGGGGCGGACGCAGCACGAGGACGAGGATCGCTGCGACCGCAGCGGCGATGATCACCTGCAGCCAGATCGGCGCCCCGAGCAGGTCGGCGATGAGGCCCGCGATGCCGCCGATGGCCAGCATGAGGAACGTGAAACCGAGCGTGAGCATCTCGATCACGAGGAACACGAGGATCAGCACCAGCCAGCCGATCCATGCCCATTGTTCGATGGCCTCGATGAGCTCCACGGTAGCCTCCTCAGTCCGAACCTAGCAGGTAGGGTCTACACGTGACTGACACTCTGAACCCGCTTCCCGAGAGCTCGCTGAGCGGCAAGACCGCACTCGTCACGGGCTCGTCCAGAGGCATCGGCGCCGACACGGCCCGGTACCTCGCCCAGGCCGGCGCGAACGTCGTCATCAACTACCGCAACAAGGCTCCGCGGGCTGAGAAGCTCGCCGGCGAGCTGCGCGAGCTGGGCGTCCAGGTGCTCGTGGTCGGCGCCGACCTCACCGATCCCGCATCGGTCCAGACGATGTTCGACGAGGTCGCGAGCACGTTCGGCTCGCTCGACATCCTCGTGCTCAACGCGTCGGGCGGCATGGAGTCGGGCATGGCCGAGGACTACGCGCTCCTGCTCAACCGCGACGCCCAGGTGAACGTGCTCGAGACCGCGCTGCCCCTGCTCGGCGACGGCTCGCGCGTCGTGTTCGTCACGAGCCACCAGGCCCACTTCATCCGCACGACCCCGACGATGCCCGAGTACGAGCCGGTCGCGCTGTCCAAGCGCGCCGGCGAGGACGCGCTGCGCGAGCGGATCCCCGCGCCCACCGAGCGCGGCGTCGAGTTCGTCGTCGTCTCCGGCGACATGATCGAGGGCACCATCACGGCGACGCTGCTCGAGCGGGCCAACCCGGGCGCGATCGCCGCCCGCCGTGAGGACGCGGGCAAGCTCTACAACGTGTCGGAGTTCGCCGCCGAGGTCGCGCAGGCGGCCCTCGACCCGGTGCCGGCGGACAACACCCGTCTCGTCGGCGACGTCTCGTCGTTCGGGACGGAGTGATCCGATGAAGGCGAACGACATCGAGACGCTGGTCTCGGTCGGGCGTCCCGAGATCGCCGCCGACGGCTCGTTCGCCGTCTTCGCGACCTCGCGCCCCGACATCGCTGCGAACCGCAACGTCGGCCAGGTCTGGCGCATCGATCTGCCCGGCGGCACGCCGCGCCGCCTCACGCGCGGCACCGCCGACGGCGCCCCCAAGCTTTCTTCCGACGGCACGCGCATCGCGTTCGTGCGCGGCGACGCCAAGGGCAAGCCGCAGGTGCACGTGGTCGCCGCGGCCGGCGGCGAGCCGGTGCAGGCGACCGACGCGGTGCTGGGCGTCGAGGACTTCGCCTGGTCGCCGGACGGTGCGACCATCGCGTTCGTCGCACGCGTGCCCGAGAAGGGCCGCTACGGCAGCGTGGAGGGATTGGATGCTGCGGCCGAGGCGCCGCGGCACATCACCGGTGTGCGGTGGCACGCGAACGGCCTCGGCTACATCGGCGACCGGCCCGCCCACGTCTTCGTGATCGCCGCGCCCACTGTGGACGCCGAGCCGTTCTACGAGCCGGCGTCCGCGGTGCGCCCCGATGACGAGACGCCGCCCAAGAAGACGCTGGTCGCCGCCGAGGCGCGACAGCTGACGGAGGGCACGGCATCCCACGGCGGGGTCGTCTTCACGGCCGACGGACGCGAGATCCTCACCGTTCCCGACGAGATCGAGTCGGAGCGCCGCGATCTGCGCGACCGACTCATCGCCCTCGCGGTGGACGGTTCCGGGCAGCGTGAGGTGCTGGGAACCGATACCGGCATCGCGATCTACGAGGCGGTCGCTGCCCCTGACGGCACGATCGCCCTCCTCGCGCACGAGGTCGGCGACGGCGTGGACTTCATCGCCCCCGGCGTCGGACTGTGGCTCGTGGAGGACGGCGGTGCACGTCGCGTCACCGATGCCGACGAACTGAACCTCGGCGACGGGCACCTGCGGGTGGACGGCGACGGCTTCCTCGTGCAGGACGCCGCGCGCGGCCGCGTGCGACTGCTGCGGGTCACGCGCGACGGCGGGGCCACCGAGCTCCTCGGCGGCGATGTCGAGGTCGGCGGTCACGCCACCGGCGGCGGCCGCATCGTGGCAGCGGTGTCGCAGCCCGACTCTTTCGGCGAGCTCGTGCTCATCGAGGACGGTGCCACGCGGACGCTGACCTCGTTCGGGGCCCGGGCCGCAGCATCCGGAATCGCCCTCCCACGGGAGCTGACGGTCACGGGGCGCGACGGCTACCCGGTGCACGGATGGATCGCGACGCCGGAGGGCGAGGGACCGTTCCCGGTCATCCTGCAGATCCACGGCGGACCCTTCGCCTCGTACGGCGTGCACCTGTTCGACGAGACGCAGGTGCTCGTCGATGCGGGCTACGCCGTCGTCTACTCCAACCCCCGTGGATCAGCGGGCTACGGACGGGCGCACGGGCGCAGCATCCGTCAGCAGATGGGCACGGTCGACTTCGCCGACGTCATCGACTTCCTCGAGGGGGCGATCGCGGACGACGTCCGCCTGGACGGCGACCGCGTCGGCGTGCAGGGCGGCTCATACGGCGGATACCTCACGGCGTGGGTCATCGCGCACGACCACCGGTTCGCGGGCGCGATCGTGGAGCGCGGCTTCCTCGAGCCGCTCTCGTTCCAGGGCACGAGCGACATCGGCTCGTTCTTCGGTGACGAGTACGTGGGCGTCTCGGTGGAGGACATCGCGCGTCAGAGCCCGATGGCCGTCGTCGGCCAGGTGAAGACGCCGACGCTGGTGATGCATTCGGAGCTCGACTTCCGGTGCCCGCTCGAGCAGGCGACGCGGTACTACTCGGCGCTCAAGCGCCAGGGCACCGAGGCCGAGCTGCTGGTGTTCCCCGGCGAGAACCACGAGCTCACGCGCGCCGGCCAGCCGCGGCACCGCGTCCAGCGCTTCGACGCGGTGCTGGACTGGTGGAACCGGCACCTGCCGGTCGGCTGATCCGATCGCAGACACGAGTCGGCCCCGGGAGCGGAAGCTCCCGGGGCCGACGACGTTTCAGGCGCGGATCAGATGTCGCCCTTGAAGGTGAAGGCGCGGACGACGTTGATGATGCCGAGCACGACGAGCGAGATGCCGAGGATCCACCAGAGGATCGCGACGCCCCAGACCGGCGCGAAGAGCACGACGATACCGGCGATGATGCTCAGGATGGCGAAGAAGATCGACCAGCCCTTCGACGACGCGTCGCCCAGCGTCGACAGCGCGACGATGCCTTCGACGATCCACATGATTCCGATGAGGATGCCGAGGAACAGCGCGAGCCACGCGGTGGTCTGACCCAGGTTGAAGAGGGCCACGACGCCGGCGATGATGAACAGGATGCCGAGCGCGATGTGGCCGACGCGCGCCCAGCCGCCCTTGGTCTTCGAGAAGATCCCGAGACCGGCGTAGACCAGGCCGGCGGCGATCGCGTAGATCGCGATGATCGCCGTGATGACGGCGGCGGTCTTGCCGGGCCAGACCAGGATCAGGATGCCGACGATGATGGCGAGGACGCCGCCGACGCCGAGCGCCGTGCGGATTCCGTTGACGGCCGACTTCTCGGCTTCGGATGCAGTGGACATGAGGGGCCTTTCTGAGAGTTCCCTGTACGTGGTGCGGCTAAAGCTTAGACCCCACATCGAACTTGCAAGCGACCATGAACGTGTGTTGCCCGATGCCCATCGCCTCCGCGGGTCGCGGCGCGCTACCGTGAGCGTGCGTGACCGTGAGCGTGCGCGCCGGCGCGGCGTGCAGGAGGAGGGTTTCGATGGCCGTCGTGTCGAGAGGGTTCGGAGCGCGTCGCCGCGAGAGCGATCCGCGGCTGCCACCCGGGCAGTATCTGACAGAGGATTTTCCCGTGCTGTCGGCCGGTCCGACGCCGCGGATCGAGCAGGATGACTGGCGCTTCGGCATCCGCACCGAAGGCGGCGACGCGGTCTCATGGACGTGGGACGAGTTCATGGCCCTGCCGATCGAGGACGTCGACACCGACATCCACTGCGTGACGCGGTGGTCGAAGCTGGGCACGTCCTGGCGCGGCGTGTCGCTGGACACTCTGCTCGACACGGTCGAGACCGACGCCGAGTTCGCCATGGCGCACTCCTACGGCGGCTACACGACCAACGTGCCCATGGAGGACCTGCTCGGCGGGAAGGCGTGGGTCGCGTTCGAGTTCGAGGGTGAGCCGCTCGACCCCGAGCACGGCGGGCCGGCGCGGCTGCTCGTGCCGCACCTGTACTTCTGGAAGAGCGCGAAATGGGTGCGCGGGCTCACCCTCATGCAGGACGACGAGCCCGGATTCTGGGAGCAGAACGGCTACAACATGCACGGCGACCCCTGGACCGAGGAACGGTATTGGTGACGGTCGGCGGCTGGCGGCCCGGCCGCGTCCTCGAAGCGCTGCACGCGACACCGTCGGCGCGCATCCTGCGGCTCCAGGTGCCGGGCTGGCCGGGCAACACGGCGGGTCAGCACGTCGACATCCGGCTCACCGCGGAGGACGGCTACCAGGCGGTGCGGTCGTACTCGCTCGGCTCGTACGGCCCCGCCGAGACCATCGAGCTGGCGGTCGACGAGATCCCCGACGGCGAGGTGTCGCCGTATCTCGTCGAGGACGTCCGGCCCGGCGACGAGCTCGAGGTCAAGGGACCCCTCGGAGGCTACTTCGTGTGGCGGCCCGGGGGAGAGGCGCCCGTGCAGCTCATCGCCGGCGGCTCGGGAATCGTGCCGCTGATGGCGATGGTGCGGGCCGCGACGGATGCCGGGGCGGCAGCATCCGTCCGTCTGCTCTACTCCGTCCGCACGGCGGAGGACGCGATATATCGCGATGAACTGGCTCGGCTGACCGGCGACGGGGGAGTGGGGGTCACGTGGCGGTACACCCGCGCGGCCCCCGACGGGTGGACGGATCCGGTCGGGAGGCTGGACGACGACGCGCTGCGCGCGGCGACCTGGGCGCCCGGGCGGGAGCCGATCGTCTACGTGTGCGGACCCACGGGGTTCGTCGAGCACGTCGCCGACGCGCTCGTCGGGTTGGGCCATGAGCCTGCTCGAATCAGGACCGAACGCTTCGGAGGTGCATGATGCGTGCCGAGAACGCCGCGAGCGTCGTCGACGGCAACGCGGCGGCGGGGATGCTGTGGGACGTGTTCGGCGCGGACGTCACCGCGCTGGTCGGCGTGTGCGGCGGGTGTGGTGACGCCTCGCCGCTCGCCGAGGCCGTCGTCGAGATCGACGAGACGGCGGCGATCGTCCGCTGCCGTTCCTGCACGCACACGCTCTTCACCGTGCTGCGCGACGGGGACGGGATGCGGCTCGTGCTGGGCATGCTGCACGAGATCGCGCGGCCCTAGCCCGGTGAGCCGGGTCAGCCGAGCAGCAGGGTGACGAGGATCAGCACCGGGACGCAGCCGATCGTCGTGAGGAACACGGTGTCGCGCGAGATCGTCTCGCCGACGTCGTACCGCTGCGAGTAGTTGAACACGTTCTGGGCCGTGGGCAGCGCGGCGAGCACCGTCACGATGAGCACGTCGTGCGCCGAGAGGCCGAAGAGGAACTCGGCGACGGCCCAGGCGATCACCGGCATGGCGATGAGCTTCAGGGTCGTCGCGAGGACGATGTCGCGCCGGCGCCCCGACGCGCCGAGCACGCGCTGCCCGTGCAGCGAGATGCCGTAGGCGATCAGGAGGATCGGCACGCAGGCGTTCGCGATGAGCATCGCCGGCTCCATCACGACGGGCGGCAGCTCGATCCCCAGCACCGAGACGAGCGTGCCCAAGACGGAGCCGACCACGATCGGGTTGGTCGCCACCCTGACCACGGCGCGCCAGAGCGAGGCGCGGGCGGTGGTGACGGCATCGAGGATCGCCATCGTGATAGGGGTGAACACCAGCAGCTGCATGAGGATCACCGGCGCCGGATACGCGGCGCTGCCGAGGAGGTACAGCGACAGCGGGATGCCGATGTTGTTCGAGTTGACCTGACCCGCGCTGAGCGCGCCGATCACGGTCTCGCCGACGGTGCGCCGCCAGAAGAGACGGGCGATGACCGCGTAGACGAGGATGACCGCCACGGCCGCGATCGCCGACACCGGGAGGAGCGCCGAGAACAGCGTGTGGACGTCGGCCTGCGCGAGGACGACGAACAGCAGGAAGGGCGAGAGCACGAAGAACGTCAGGCGCGCGAGCACCGGCCGTGCGTGCTCGCCGAGCAGGTCGATGCGCCCGAGGATCCACCCGACGAGGATCGCCACGCCCACCACGACGAACCCGATGAGCGACTCCAGCATGCTTCGAGCCTAGGAAATCGTTCTCTGGGGAGCGAATCGCGCGTCACCGTCTGACAGACTGACACCCGCCGAGACCAAGGAGCAACGGATGTCTGAACCCCGTGATCGCGTGACCCGCAAAGCCGATCTGCTCGCGGCGCTGACGGCTCCGGCGGCCGATGTCTGGGTGGCGACGGCTTCTCCGGAAGCGGCGCCGTATCTCGTGCCGCTGTCGCTCGCGTGGATCGGAGACCGGGCCGTCATCGCGCTGGACGGCGGCTCGGTGACGGCGCGCAACCTCGGTGCGTCCGGGGCCGCGCGGCTCGCGGTCGGCCCGACGCGCGACGTGGCGATGCTCGACGTCGTGCTCGAGCGGTCGGCGGGCGTGGACGACGACGCATCGCTCGGCGAGGCGTACGCGGCGCAGGCCGACTGGGACCCGCGCGGGCTGCCCGGCTACGTGTTCCTCGTGCTGCGGCCGACGCGGGTCCAGGCGTGGCGCGAGTCGAACGAGCTGACCGGCCGCGTGCTCATGCGGGACGGGGGCTGGGTGGTCTGACGTCGTCTGAGGGGCTCGAGCGGAGGATCGTCGCGCAGACGCTGTTCATCCGTGAATTCGCCGGATGACGACGGATGCTGCGACCGCGGCGTGCGCGAACTACAGCGGTGTAACGCGGTCAGAGAAAGTCATCCGGTTGACTCTGTGACGCTGTGCTGCGGTGGACTGCGCAACAGGGCGGCGCTCCGCGGCGGACTTCTTCCCAGAACCCCTTCTGAGCACCCCTTCTGGCGCGAGGGCCGAAAGGGGTGCTTTCTGGTCGCTGTGAATCAAGGCCGATAATGCACATTATGTCAACTCGATCTCAGACCGTGCGGATGCAGGAACCTCACGACGCTCCCCTGAAATCGGTGCTGGCCTGCGGTTCGTGAGATCGATCGCGTCGGCGCTGGGCATCTGTGGCGTCGTGCGCGCGCGGACGATGTGGACGACGTGGCGGCTGTCGCGGGCGCTGTCGATCCCGCACGCTGGAAGCTCGCGACTTGACGGCGTGTCGCGGGCGCTGTCGATCCCGCACGCTGGAAGCTCGCGACGCGACGCGGAGTCTCCCGGCGGTCTGTTCGATGGGATCGACAGTTGGTTTGAACTCGAAGGCGTTGAGCTACTCCCCCCCCCCGTCTACAGGTTTCGACCCGCGGACTCGCCGTTGGAGAACGACCTGCGCATACTGGGCTGCTCTCCCCGGCCCGGTGGGGCTCGATTGTCACATTGGGTGTCAGTTGCTGGGGTACTAGCGAGCGGTTCATCTTCGAATGTAGTTGCAGTCCGGTCTACCGCAACTAGAAGATATGTACTAAACTCGATCTATGGAAGCCTCCTCGCCCACCCTCGAGCAGGTGGACGACGCATTCGTGCTCAAGGAGTTGTTCTGGGACGCGGAGTCCGCGCAGTTCGAAGCGAACAGGCGCGCAGCACGGCAGTGCGAGCATCTCGCCGATCTGCTCGACTTCGCGCGCGCACACCCTGAGCTGTACGTGAACGTGGACTTCGATCCAGGTCTGGCCGGAGGGTTTCCGCCGCTCGGCGGCGATGCCGCATTGGCGGAGCGGTGCGCGGCTCTCGAGGCGGCTTCGCGGCTGCGGCTGACGGAGGGGGAAGTGCGGTCGTCGGCCGCCGTCGCGCAGCGGGCCCTCGCGCAACTCCCCCGCGTATGGCAGGCGGCGCGCGATGGGCTCATATCGATCGCTCACGTGAAGGCGGTGCTCGCCCAGCTGCCGCTCTTCGAAGGTGTTCCCGATGTGGTCGGCGACTTCGATGATCTGATGCGCGACATCGCGCTGGCGTCCACGGTCAGCGGCACCCGCCGGCAAGCCCGGCTGGTCGCCGACCGGCTCACGGCGTGCACCCGCACCCAGCGGCACGCGGCCGCCTTCGCTCGCCGTGCGGTGTACGTCGAGGACGTGGCCGACGGCATGTCGTGGGTGTACGCGATGGTCCCGACAGATCGTGCGCACGCTTTCGACGGCGCTCTCTCGCTGACGGCGAAGCAGATGCCTGCGGTCCAGCGCGACGGTCGCACGACGGGGCAGATCCGCGCGGATCTCTTCGCCGACATGCTGATGGGCGGCGACGTCACACGACTGAAGCCGAAGGTGCTCGTGACCGTTCCCCTCGACCGGCTCGCTCCTGCGGCGCGGGCGAGCGTCCGCGTCCCCGCTCCCGCCGTCGCGGTCGGGGGTCTCGATCTGAACAGTGACTGCCTGATCCCCGGAGTCGGCCCGATCGACGATGCCACTGCACGGCAGATGCTGCTCGACGCCGGCGCATTCACCAGGGTGATCACCGATCCGGTCACCGGCGTCATCCTGGACATGGACCGGCGGGCACGGAAGGCCACCCGTGCTCAACGAGAGTGGCTGGCTCTGGTGCATGGCACGTGCGCGCGAGACGGTTGCGACCGCCTCGCGATCGAGGGAGACATCGATCACCACTGTGCCTATCACGGCCCTGGCCGCGGTGAGACCGGCATCGCCAACCTCGATCCGCTGTGCGACCCGGACCACGCGCTGAAAGACACCACGCTGCTCCGACATCAGAGGCGGGAAGACGGCAGCATCGAGGTCGCATTCCCGAGCGGGCATCGCACCACGAACCCGTTCGCGGGTCTGCGAGAGCGCGTCCGCGCGTTGCTCGACCGGATCGCAGAACCGCCGGAGAACCCGCCCTTCTGACATCCGGTACGGCACGATCGAATCGGACCGCGATAGTCGGGCGCGTCCATGCGCGCCCGACGAGGCTGGTAGTCGAAGGAGGAACCGTGATCGCGATTCTCAACCGGGTGATCGAGCTCGTCGAGGCCGACCTGTCAGACGACGTCGACTTCGCCGCACTGGCCGCCGGCCTCGGTACCACCGAGTACCACGTGCGCCGCATGTTCTCGTCGCTCGCGGGCATGCCGCTGTCGGAGTACATCCGGCGTCGGCGGATGGCCGTCGCGGCCGCCGACGTGCTCGGCGACGGCGAGCTGCTCGACATCGCGGTGCGCCACGGCTACGGCTCCACCGAGGCGTTCGGTCGTGCGTTCCGGTCGGTGCACGGGGCGAGCCCCGCTGACGTGCGCCGCGACGGGGGTCCCCTTCGATCGCAACCGCAGCTCAGGTTCCGCCTGACCGTAGAAGGGAACACACCCATGGACACCCGTATCGCCGACCGACCGGCCTTCCTGCTGATCGGTCATGCCGCCCGCGTGCCCCTCATCCACGAGGGCGTCAATCCGCACATCCAGGCCCACATCGCCGCCCTGCCCGTCACCGAGCACGTCCGGCTCAAGGGCCTGAGCAGCACCGAGCCCGCCGGGCTCCTGCAGGTAAGTGCCGACGTCGACCCCGACTACACCGAAGGCAGCGAGCTGACCTACCTCCACGGCGTCGCGGTCGGTGAGGATACCTCCCCGCCTGATGATCTCGACGTGATCGAGGTTCCGGCCGGTGCGTGGGCGGTCTTCCGCACGGAAGGCCCGTACCCTGCAGCGCTTCAATCGACCTGGGCCGCGACGGCGAGCGACTGGTTCCCGTCGAACCCCTGGCGACTGCGGCCGGGTCCGTCCATCGTGGCGGTGCTCGACCGCTCTCCTGACTTCAGCACCGCGACGTGCGACCTGTGGCTGCCGGTCGAGCGCGAGTAGCGAGCGTGTCGCTCGTCCGGCGGGTTCAGAGGGACGCCGCGAGGATCGACTCGACGACTTCCCTCACGGCGTCGTGATCCGGGAGGGCGCCCGACGCTCCCGCAGACAGGAGATAGGCGCTGCCTGCAAGCGCCAATGCCAGAACGGGGACGTCGGCGTCCTTCCGGATCCACCCGACCTCCCGACCCGCGGCCAGGACGTCTGCGACCGCGGTCGTCGCATCGCCGAGCAGCGGGATGCCGGGCGAACCGTCGCCGACGCGCCGCCGCACGCCGTCGCGGCCGATGACGAGGCTCACGAGCCCGAGCATCGTCGGTGTGAAGGTCTGCTCGATCACATCCGTGGTCGCCGCCGCGGCAGAATCCGCGACGCGTGGCTCGATCGCCTGGATGCGGATCGCCTCCTCTGCGACGAGTGCTGCGACGTAGGCATCGAAGTCCTCGAAGTGGCGATGGAGCACACCCTTCGCGACGCCGGACGTCTCGGTCACCGACCTGCTGGTGAGCGCGGCTGCGCCGTGTGCGGCCAGGATCCTGAACCCCGCATCGAGCAGGACGCCGCGAGCATCGTGAATCGCATGGCCGGTGGGCATTCGGACTCCTAGTGGGCATTCGCCCATTCATAGTGGGCGCATGGTCACTCTACCTCGGTGCACCAGCCGTCTGTCAGACTTCCGGGATGCCGCACACCGGCGCGCTCGCCCGCCTTTGGCCCGCCTCGGGGGTGTCGGTGCGCGCGGGCGACCTCGAACTTCGCTGGATCGACGACGGATTGCTCGTGCAGCTCGCAGAACTCGCGGGTCGAGGCATCCATGATCCTGAGATGATGCCGTTCGAGCACCCCTGGTCGCGCGGCACGGCGGAGGAGGTCGCGCGGAGCGTTCTCACGTTCCAGTGGGGCATCCGCAACCGCATCTCCCCCGATGCGTTCGTGCTCGAGTTCGCGGTTCTGCACGACGGGATCCCGGCCGGCGTCCAGGGCCTGACGGCGAGCGAGTGGCCGGTGCTGCGCCGCGTGACGACCGGATCGTGGCTGGGCCACGCCCATCAGGGACGTGGGATCGGCACGCGCATGCGGATGCTTGCCCTCCACTTCGCGTTCGAAGGCCTGGGGGCGAGAGAGGCGACGTCGGGCGCCTTCGTCGACAACGGCCCGTCGAATGCCGTGTCACGGCGCGTGGGCTATGAGGCCGACGGCGCTTTCCGTGTCGCTCGCGAAGGTGTCCCCGTGCTCCACAACCGCTTCGTGATGTCGCGCGAGCGCTGGGAGTCCCTCCGCGCCGATCACGCCGCGGCACTGGGCGCGCCGATCGAGATGCGCGGGTTCGAGGCGTTCCGCGCGGCCATCGAGCCGGCGAACGTCGCGGACTGACCGCGCATGACTTCGGCCGCGAGCGCCGCAGCGCCCGCGGCCGAAGCGTCCGTCACAGCCCGGCGGTGTCGTCGGGGGTGCGAGTGGTCCTCCGGGTGACCTGGGAGTCGGAGACGGGGTCGACTGCGGTGTGGGTGACGACGTCCGACCGCCGGCGACGCATCATCAGCACCAGACCGACAAGGAAGATGACCACGCCGGCGCCCATGAGGATGTAGCCCAGCATGTCGAGGTTCACCCAGTCGACCTGCACGTTGAGCGCGAACGCGATGACGGCTCCGATTGCGAACAGCACGATTCCTGCGCCGATGCTCATGCGAAGCTCCTTTCCGGGGGTGCGCGTGCGCCCTCCCCTGATGCGGGACCGGTTGTCCCGCATTTCAGCCTGGTGGAGCCGCAGAACGTCAGGGAGGGGCTTGACAGCGAGCGGATGCTGCCGTCATCCTTCGCCGGATGCCGGCGCCTCCCCGGCTCACTGGGCGGGCGGACGCAGGCGGAGGCATCCGTCGCGGTGACTACTGTGGAAGGGTGCACAGTCTGTCCCGTCCTCGCGCGACGGGGCCGGGAGCATATGCCTGGGTGATCTGGGCGGTCGGCGTCGCCGCCTACGTCCTCGCGATCACCAACCGCTCGTCCCTGAGCGCGGTCGGCGTGGACGCCGCGGCGCGCTTCGACGCCGATGCCGCGACCCTGTCGATGTTCGCGGTGGTGCAGCTCGCCGTGTACGGCGGGATGCAGATCCCGATCGGCGTCCTTCTCGACCGGTACGGCGCGCGGCCGATCATGACGGTCGGGATGCTGCTGATGGCGGCGGGACAGCTGACCATGGCCATCTCCCCCAGCGTCGGCGTGGCGATCCTCGCGCGCATGCTGCTGGGCGCGGGAGACGCGGCGATCTTCCCCGGTGTGCTGCGACTCATCGCGACGTGGTTCCCGGCGCAGCGCGGCCCGATCATGGTGCAGCTCACCGGCATCGTGGGTCAGGCGGGGCAGCTGGTGGCGCTGATCCCGCTCGCGGCGCTGCTGCACGCCACCAGCTGGACCATCACGTTCGGCAGCATCGCCGGGCTCGGCGTGCTGTTCGCCATCCTCGTCTTCCTGCTCATCCGCAACCACCCGCCGGACCGCGATGAGGACGTGTCGGTCGACACCGACACCGGCGCGATCCGGGTCGTGACGTCGTCGGTCGACACGGGGGTCGGCATTCGTGCGGCCTGGGCGCACCCGGGCACACGGTTGGCCTTCTGGTCGCACTTCACGACCCCGTTCGCGGGAACCGCGTTCGTGCTGCTGTGGGGCATGCCGTTCCTCACCGCAGGCGAGGGGCGCACGACGGCCGAAGCCGCGTCGATCATGTCGCTGTACGTCGTCGTGGGCATGGCGCTCGGACCCATCATGGGCGAGCTGTCGCGGCGCATCCCGCACCTGCGCTCGCGGGCGCTCGTGCTGCCCACCGTCGCCGTGCAGGCGATCGCCTGGCTCGTCGTGATCGCCTACCCGGGACCGGCGCCGCTGTGGCTCCTGCTCGCGCTCGCCGTGGCTCTCGCGACGGGTGGCCCCGCGTCGATGATCGCGTTCGACCACGCCCGCACGCACAATCCGTCGCACCGCCTCAGCACCGCGACCGGGGTCACGAACGCGGGCGGATTCCTCGCGGCACTCCTCGCGATCCTCCTGATCGGCCTCGCGCTCGACCTGCAGGGTGCGGGAACGCCCGCGACGTACAACCTCGATGCCTTCCGTCTCGCGTTCCTGATGCAGGTGCCGCTGTGGGCGCTCGGCAGCATCTTCATCGTCATCGAGCGCAAGCGCACGCGCATCCGCCTCGGGATGGATCCGCCCCGCGTGAGGCGCCGCCCGCGCGGCTGAGCGCCCGGGTGGCGGCATCCGCTCGATACTGTGTCCCTGTCCGGGTCGGATGAACTGCCCGGATCGAAAGGATGCCCGTGTCCGATCCCCTCGTCATCGCGCCGGAGGTGCGGGACGCCGTCGCCTCGGGCGATCCCGTGCTAGCGCTCGAGTCCACGATCTTCACGCACGGCCTCCCGCGCCCGCGCAATCTCACGGTCGCCCTGGAAGCCGAGGCCCGCGTCCGGGCTCTCGGCGTCGTGCCGGCGACGATCGGGATCGTCGACGGACGCCCCACCGTCGGCCTGTCGCCCGACGAGATCGAGCGCCTCTCGACCGCCGACGGCGCGGTCAAGGCGAGCGTGCGCGACGTGCCCGTCGCCGTGGTCAAGGGGCTCAGCGCGGGTACGACCGTGGCCGCGACCGCGCACCTCGCGGCGCGGGCGGGCGTGCGGGTGTTCTCGACAGGCGGGCTCGGCGGAGTGCACCGGGGCGCCGCGCAGACCTTCGACGAGTCCGCCGACCTGCCGACCCTGGCAGGACTCCCGCTCGTGGTGGTGAGTGCCGGCGTCAAGTCGATCCTCGACATCGCGCTCACTCTCGAGCGGCTCGAGACGCTGAACCTCGCCGTGGTCGGCTACCGGACCACCGACTACCCCGGCTTCTACGTCGGCGACTCCGGTCACGACGTGGAGTACTCGGTGGACTCCCCCGCCGAGATCGCCGCGATCGCGCGCACCCGCGACGCGCTGGGCATCTCGTCGACCCTGCTGGTCGCGAACCCCGTCGGCGCCGACCGCCAGCTCGACCCGGCGCTGCACGACGACGTGCTGACGCGAGCGCTCGCCGCGGCCGACGCGCAGGGCGTGACGGGACACGACACGACTCCGTTCCTGCTCGACTTCTTCCAGCGTGAGACGGCAGGACGCAGCCTGGAGGTGAACGTCGCGGTGTACCGCGGCAACGTCGACCTCGGCGCCCGCATCGCGCGGGCACTCGCCGGCGACGACTGATGCTCGTCGTCATCGGCGACCTCGTCGCCGACCTCATCGTCCTCGGCGGCGCGACGCTCGAGCGGGGCACCGACAACCCGGCCGAAGTGCGTCTGACGCGGGGCGGAAGCGCCGCGAACGTCGCAGCGGCGGCTGCGGCGCAGCATCCGTCCCGCTTCATCGGCCGCGTCGGAGACGACACACTGGCCATCGCGCTCGTGGGCGAGCTCGAGGCCCTCGGCGTCGACGCCCGGGTGCAGCGGCACGGTCGCACGGGCTCGATCGTCGTGCTCGTCGATGCCGTCGGTGAGCGCACCATGATCACCGACCGTGGCGCGGCAGCGGAGCTCGACCGCATCGATCCCGAGTGGATCTCCGACGCCGACTGGGTGCATCTGCCGCTGTACGGCTTCGCGTCGCCCGGCTCCGCGCGGGCGGTGACGGATGCCGCGATCCACGCGGCAGCGCGGGGCGCCCGCGCGAGCCTCGACCTGTCGAGTGTCGCGACGATGCGCGCGCTGGGCGGCGAACGGCTGCGTCGCCTGTTGGACGAGCTCGAGCCTGACGTGGTCTTCGCGAATGCGGACGAAGCGGCCGCCGCGGAGGAGCTCGGGGTCGCGCCGGCGGGCGTGTACGTGGTCAAGCGGGGCGCGGAGCCCGTGCTCGTCTCCGCGGACGGCGCGACGACCGCGGTGCCCGTCGACAGGGTCGAGGACGTGCTCGATTCGACAGGTGCGGGCGATGCCTTCGCCGCGGGGTACATCGTGGCGGCGCTGGCCGGCGGGGACCCCTGCGAGAGCGCCCGGGCGGGCAGCGTGCTCGCGATGAGCGCGCTGCGCCGTCCGGGCGCGCTGTGACGACACCGCTCAGGCGGTCTGGAGGCGCTCCAGCACGCGCTCGATGTCGTCGATGAACGAGTCGTAGCCGGCGATCGTCGCGGCGACCTGCTCGTCGGAGAAGTCGCTGCGGTCCTGGCGGATCGTGAGCACGGTGCCGTCGCCGGCCTCCTCCAGGTCGAAGAGGACGGGCAGCCCTGCATCGTCACCGGGCTGGTCCGTCAGCGTCATCGCGAGGTGCGACGGCGGCTCGACCACCTTGTACTCCCCCGCCCAGTCGATGCGGTTGCCGTCGGGCAGCAGCATCACGGCGCGGAAGGCGCCGCCGGGACGCACGTCCATCGTGAGGCTGTCCTGCGGCACCTCCACGGCCGCGGTGCCGAACCACACGGCGAAGTGTTCGGGCTTGGTCAACGTCTCGAACACCAGCTCCCGGGGAGCCTGCAGGGTGCGGGTGACGGTGAAGTACTCAGTCATGGTCGTTCTCCTTCTCGGTGGGTGCGGCGGGGCCGCCGGTCGGTGTCGTGCGGGGAGCGCCGAGCTGCTGCAGGGCGTTGAGGTACTGATCGAGGGCGCCGAGACTGTCCTCCCAGAACTGCGCATATCCGCCGATCCAGACGGATGCTGCCGCCAAAGGTCGCGCGTCCAGCCGGGCCGGCCGGTACTGGGCGTTGCGGCCACGCGTGACGAGCCCCGCTCCCTCGAGGACACGGAGGTGCTTCGACACGGCGGCGAACGTCATGTCGAAAGGCTCCGCGAGCTCCCCCACCGTCGCCTCGCCCCGACTCAGGCGCGCGAGCATCGCGCGACGAGTCGGATCGGCGAGGGCCGCGAACGTGCGGCTCAGTGCATCGGTCATCTCGCCTCCGTATTCAACTGATCAGTACAGTACTACTTGGTTGAATACCTCGTCAACCCTTTGTCGGAGATGCGCGCTACGGTGACCGCATGCCTCGCGTCGTCTTCTACACCGCCACCACGCTCAACGGCTTCCTCGCCGACGACCAGGACTCGTTGGAGTGGCTGTTCGCCGCACCGGGCGGCGAAGGCGGCGACGAGGACTTCCAGCGGTTCCTCGCGGACATCGGCGTGCTGGTTCAGGGTTCGTCGACGTACCGGTGGGTGCTCGAGCACGAGGACCTCGTCGCCCACCCGGAGAAGTGGCCGTCGTACTACGGCGACCGCCCCACCTGGGTGTTCACGAGCAAGGAGCAGCCCGTGGTTCCGGGCGTCGACATCCGGTTCGCCTCGGGCGACGTGCGCGAGGTGTGGCCGCAGATCCGCGATTCGGCAGGCGACCGCGACGTGTGGATCGTCGGCGGCGGCGACCTCGCGGGCCAGTTCGCCGATGCGGGCCTGCTCGACGAGATCCGCGTCTCGATCGCGCCCGCGACGCTGCCGTCGGGCAAGCCACTCCTCCCCCGCAGCCTCGGCCCCGATCGACTGGAACTCACCGCCGTGCGACAGGCAGGCGCATTCGCCGAACTCACCTACGCGGTGACCGGCGGCGCTGCGTGAGCGAGCGCTGGCGCGGGGTGCTCGCGGCGCTGCTCAACCCCGATCTGCGGTCGGTGCTGGCCGAGAGCATGGGTGCGGAGCCCCTGTCCGAGGCCCGGCGCCGTCGGGCCGTGGAGCGGCTGACCGAGCTCGGCCTCGTGCACGAGAACGCATCGGGAGCCGTCGAGTTCGACGACGCGGCGGTGCGCGCGCTCCTCGCGGAGAGCCCGCCGGCGAAGCCCTGGGGGCCGCAGCGCTTCCTCACTACCGACGGACGCATCGACCGCTACCCTGCCCAGCAAGGCGATCGTGACGAGCTGCTGCGATGGATCGCCGATCGGGCGTTCCGCGCCGGCGAGGTGCTCACCGAGAAGCAGACGAACGAGCGGCTCGCGCCCTTCACCGGCGATGTCGCGGTGCTCCGCCGCTACCTCGTCGACGCGGCCCTGCTCGAGCGCACGCGGTCGGGGTCCGAGTACGCGCGGGTCGACGCGGCCGCCCCGTGACCGTCGGTCAGCGGACGGTCGGGGCGATCTCGGTCCACTGACCGAACTTCGGTTCGCGGCCGTCGCCGGACGACGTGCCCGCCAGCCGTCGGCGTACCCACGGGCCGACGTGCTCGCGGTAGTAGGCGGCGCCACGGGGTCCCATCGGGGGCAGGGGCGGCTGCGACCACCACTCCGGCACAGGTTCGACACCGAGTGAGCTCAGCACCCGCGCGGCGACGCGGTGGTGTCCGCGCGCGTTCATGTGCAGGCGGTCCTCGGACCAGTACGGCGGCGTCGCCAGCTCCTCGTCGAACCAGTTGTACGCCTGGACGACATCGGTGCGGGCGGCGAGACGTGCCTCGACGGCGTGCGACAGGAGGTCGCCGCGCCGCTGGATCACGCGCTTCAGCGGCAGCTGGGCCGTCGGATTCGCCCCCGAGAGCACGATGAGCTGGACGCCCTCCTCGTCGCAGCGGCGCAGCACCGTCTCGAAGGCGGCGAGCACGTGGGCGACGCTGGTACGGGGGCGCAGCATGTCGTTGCCGCCGCCGTTGAACGACAGGTGCGTCGGCTTCAGCGCGAGCGCCGGCTCGAGCTGCTGCTCGACGATGGGCCACACGAGCTTGCCGCGGATCGCGAGGTTGGCGTACTCGACGCTCTCGCCGGTGGTGTTCGCCCACCCCTCCGCCACGAGATCGGCCCAGCCGCGCACGTGTCCGTCGGGGAGCTCGTCGCCCACGCCCTCGGTGAAGGAGTCGCCGATCGCGACGTATCGAACGGATGCCACGGGCTCAAGCCTACGTCCGGCGGAGCGCGCGACCGGCCATCGTCAGCGGTCGTCGAGCGCGACGCCGCGCCGGTCCGCGAGCCCCCACGCCGCCGCGGCGGCCACGGCGAAGAAGACCGCGAACACGACGAACAGCACGGGCGCGCCGCCCGCGACGAGGAGCGGCGGCACGACCAGCGGCGCGACGATCGACGCGATGCGCCCGACGCCGGCCGCCCACCCCGAGCCGGTGGCGCGCAGCGACGTCGGGTACATCTCGGGGGTCACCGCGTACAGTGCGCCCCATGCGCCGAGGTTGAAGAACGACAGCGCCATACCCGCCGCGATGACGCCGCCCGCTCCGGTCGCGGTTCCGAAGAAGATCGCCGACACCGCGGAACCCACGAGGAAGACCGAGAGGGTCGCGCGGCGCCCCCACACCTCGATGAGCCACGCGGCCACCGCGTAACCGGGCAGCTGCGCGAGCGTGATGATCAGGGTGAAGCCGAACGACCGCACGAGGTCGTACCCCTGCGTCACGAGGATCGACGGGATCCAGATGAACGCGCCGTAGTACGAGAAGTTGACGCAGAACCACACCAGCCACAGGCATGCGGTGCGGACGCGGAACTCGGCCGACCACAGGGTGCCGAGCCGCTGACCCAGTGAGGTCGCGGCGGCGGGGGGAACCGTGGGCCGCCCTGACACGGGCACCGCGGCGGCACCTGCGGCATCCTCGAAGGAGCGCACGACCGACTCCGCCTGACCGAAGCGCCCGCGCCGCTCGAGCCAGCGCGCCGACTCGGGCAGGCCCCAGCGCACGATGAGCGCGTACGCCGCGGGGATCGCGCCGAGCGCGAACGCCCAGCGCCAGCCGTTCTCCGATGCGGGGATCACGAAGTAGCCGATCAGCGCGGCCAGGGTCCACCCGACCGCCCAAAACGCCTCGAGGATCACGATCAGACGCCCGCGCATACGCGCGGGAGCGAATTCGCTCACGTACGTGCTCGCGACCGGCAGCTCGGCGCCGAGCCCTAGCCCCACGAGGAACCGCAGCACGAGGAGTGCGGCGAGGCCGCCGACGAGCGCGCTCGCACCCGTCGCGACCCCGTAGACGAGGAGGGTCAGCGCGAACACCTGGCGACGCCCGAACCGGTCGGCAAGGAGTCCACCGACGCTCGCACCGATGGCCATGCCCACGAACCCGACCGAGGCGATCCAGCTGGCCTCGGTCGGCGTCAGACTCCACTGGGCCGCGAGCGCCGCGATGATGAAGGAGATGAGTCCGACGTCCATCGCGTCCAGCGCCCACCCGATCCCCGATCCGGTGAGCACGCGCAGGTGCTTGCGGGTGAACGGCAGGCGGTCGAGGCGCTCCGAGAGCGTCGACGACGCGCGGGTTGCGGCATCCGTCATAGCGTCATGCTACGGATGCCGGAACCCCGGCGGGGCTCACGACAGCATGTCGCGCACGCGAGGCACGACCTCGGTGCCGAACAGCTCGATCGAGCGCATCATCTTCTCGTGCGACAGCGTGCCCGTCGAGAACTTCATGTCGAAGCGGGACGCGCCGAGCGTCTGCACCGTGTCGGCGATCTTGCGGGCGACGGTCTCGGGCGAGCCCACGTAGAGCGCCCCCTCGGGTCCCACGTCGTGCTGGAAGCGCAGGCGGTTGTACGTCGGCCAGCCGCGTTCGCGCCCGATGGAGTTGTTCATCGCCTCGAAGCCCTCGTACGCCTCGTCCCACGCCTGCTGATCCGTCTCGGCGACGTGGCCCGGCGAGTGCACCCCGACCGGCAGCTGCGGCTGCTCGAAAGTGTCGAGCGACCGGCGGTACAGCTCGGCGAAGGGCGCGAAGCGCCCGGCCGGCCCGCCGATGATCGCGAGCATGAGGCCGTACCCGTAGCGTGCGGCGCGCACCGCCGACTCCGGGGTGCCGCCGACGCCGACCCACGCGCGCAGGCCGTTCTCGGTCTTGGGGAACACGTCTGCGGCATCGAGGGACGCCCGCAGGGTTCCGTCCCACGTGACGGGCTTCTCGGTCAGGAGGTGCGAGAAGAGGTCGAGCTTCTCGTCGAACAGCGTCTCGTAATCGCGGAGGTCGTAGCCGAACAGCGGGAACGACTCGATGAACGACCCCCGGCCGAGGATGACCTCGGCGCGGCCGTTCGAGACCGCATCCAGGGTCGCGAACCGCTCGAAGACGCGCACCGGGTCATCGCTCGACAGCACGGTGACGGCGGTTCCGAGGTGAATGCGCTCCGTGCGCGCCGCGGCGGCGGCGAGCACGATCTCGGGACTGGACACCGCGAACTCGCGGCGGTGGTGCTCCCCCACGCCGAAGAACGACAGTCCGACGCGATCGGCGAGCACCGCCTGCTCGACGACATTGCGGATCGTCTGCGCGCCGGTGATCAGCTCGCCGGAGGCGTCGCGGGTCACGTCGCCGAAGGTGTCGAGTCCGAGCTCGATCGTGGCGGGATCGACAGAGGTCATGTGTGCTTCTCCTTCTATGCGCTTGCATGAACCGGCGGAGCGGTCGCGGCATTCCCGCGACGCCCGGACCCCGCGAGCGTAACGTGGAGGCATGATCCCGTTCGCGGATCGCCGGTCCGCCGGGCGCGAGCTCGCCGCAGAGCTCGAACGATGGCGGGGAACGGATGCCGTGGTCCTCGGCATCCCGCGGGGCGGCGTCGTCGTGGCCGCGGCCGTCGCCGACGCGCTCGGACTCGAGCTCGACGCGGTCGTCGTGCGCAAGCTCGGCGCCTCGGGTCATGAGGAGTACGCCGTGGGCGCGATAGCCGAGGGCGTGCGCATCGTCACGCCGGGCGCGATGAGGTGGGCGGGGATGACGCCGCGCGATCTCGAGCGCGTGGAGGCGGCGGAGCGCGACGAGCTGGCACGGCGGACGGATGCCTTCGGCTCGGCGTCCGTCGAACTGTCGGGGCGGACCGCGATCGTCGTCGACGACGGCGTGGCCACCGGCGCGACCGCCATCGCGGCATGCCGCGCGCTGCGCGCACGCGACCCGGAGCGGGTCGTGCTGGCCGTCCCCGTCGCCCCGGAGCAGTGGGAGCCGCCGGCGGACGCCGTGGACGGGTTCGTGTGCCCCTACCGCGAAGCCGACTTCTGGGCCGTGGGCCAGTACTACGACGACTTCCGCCAGACGACGGACGCCGAAGTCGTGGCGCTGCTGCGCGCCGCCTCGACAGGCTCAGCGACCGACGAGGACGCCGGCCGCTGAGCCTGCCGAAGGGTCAGCGCGAGAGCGCGGACCGCAGGGTGTCGAGTCCGACACCGCCGAGGTCGAGCGCGCGCTTGTGGAACTGCTTGATCGAGAAGGCGTCGCCCTCGCGCTCGGCGACCTCGTCGCGCAGCTGCTCCCAGATGCGCTGGCCGACCTTGTACGACGGCGCCTGGCCCGGCCAGCCGAGGTAGCGGTTGACCTCGAACTTCACGAACTCGTCGGGCATGTTGACGTTGCGCAGCATGAACTCGAGCGCGAAGTCGGCGTCCCACGGACCCTGGCCGTCGGGACGCGGCTTCTCGAGGTGCACGCCGATGTCGAGCACGACGCGGGCGGCGCGCATGCGCTGGCCGTCGAGCATACCGAGGCGGTCGGCGGGGTCCGACAGGTAGCCCAGCTGCTCCATCAGGCGCTCGGCGTAGAGCGCCCAGCCCTCGGCGTGACCGGAGGTGCCGCCGAGCAGTCGGCGGTAGGTGTTCAGCTGCGCGCGGTTGTAGACGCCCTGTGCGATCTGCAGGTGGTGCCCGGGAACGCCCTCGTGGTACACGGTCGTGAGCTCGCGCCAGGTGTCGAACTCCTCGACGCCCTCGGGAACCGACCACCACATGCGGCCGGGACGCGAGAAGTCGTCGGTCGGGCCGGTGTAGTAGATCCCGCCTTCCTTGGTGGGCGCGATCATGCACTCGAGCTTGCGGATGGGCTCCGCGATGTCGAAGTGGGTCTTGCCGAGCTCGGCGACGGCGCGGTCGCTGGTCTCCTGCATCCACTTCTGCAGCGCCTCGGTGCCGTAGAGCTTGCGACTGGCGTCCTGCTCGAGGAACGCGACGGCCTCCTCGACCGAGGCGCCGGCCTTGATCTCGTTCGCGATCGACTCCTGCTCGGCCACCATGCGCGCGAGCTCCTCGATGCCCCACTCGTAGGTCTCGTCGAGGTCGATCGTGGCGCCGAGGAAGCGCCGCGAGTGCAGCGCGTACAGCTCGCGGCCGACGGCGTCCTTGTCCGACGCCGCCGGGGCGAGCTCGCCCGTGAGGAATGCTGCGAGCTGGTCGTACGCGACGCGCGCGGCGTTGGCGTTGTCGGCGAGATCGCGCGCGAGCGAGGCAGGCAGCTGCCCCTCCTCGGGAGCGGCTTCGGCGGCGAAGCTCGCGAAGAAACCGTTCTCCGCGGTGTAGCGAGCGATCTGCGTCGCGACCTCGGTGACCTGTCGGCGCGCGGGCACCACGCCCTGCGAGACGCCTTCGCGGAGGGTCTCGATGTATCCGTCGATCGCGCCGGGCACCGCGCCGAGACGCGTGGCGATCACCGACCAGTCGTCGGCGGTCGCGGTCGGCATCAGGTCGAAGACCGCACGGATGTTCTGAGCGTGCGAGTCGATGACGTTGAGGTCGCGCAGGTGCCACTTCGCGTCGTGCAGGTCGAGCTCGAGCTGGATCTGCTGGCTGAGGTCGTCCTTCGTGACGACGTCGATGTCGTCGACCTCGTCCGCGGCCTGAAGCGCGGCGAGGGTCTTGCGGCCTTCGTCGACCAGGCGCTCCTGGCCGGCGGGGCTGTAGTCGCCGAACCGGTCGTTGTACTCGTCGCGACCGATGTAGGTGGCGATCCGGGGTTCCAGTTCGGCGAGGGTGTCGACCCACGCATCAGCGATCTTGTCGATCTGCGTGGGCGTGCGGGTTTCGTCTGTCATAGCACCGAGCCTAGGCATGGGACGCGGTGCCGACAAACGAGAATCCCGGTGTCGTGAGCCCCCGACGACGATCGAGGATCAGTGACCCGCGACGTCCCAGTTGTCGCCGCGGCCGATCTGCACGTCGAGCGGTACGGACAGCTGTGCGGCATCGCCCATCCGGCTGCGCACGATCTGCTCGGCGGCGTCCCACTCCCCCGGAGCGACCTCGATCACGAGCTCGTCGTGGATCTGCAGCAGCACGCGCGAGCCGAGCTCCTGCGTGGTGAAGTCGTCGTGGATGTGGAAGAGCGCGATCTTCATGATGTCGGCCGCGCTGCCCTGGATCGGCGCGTTCAGCGCCGCGCGCTCGGCGTTCTCCCGCAGCACGCGGTTGGGGCTCGCGAGGTCGGGGAACGGGCGCCGGCGGCCGAAGATCGTCTCGGTGTACCCGTCGATGCGCGCCTGCTCGACCGACGAGCGCAGGTAGTCGCGCACCGCGCCGAACCGGGCGAAGTACTCCATCATGAGCTGCTTCGCCTCGGCCTGCTCGATGCGCAGCTGCTTCGACAGGCCGAACGCCGACAGGCCGTACACGAGGCCGTACGACATCGCCTTGACCTTGGTGCGCATCGCAGGGGTCACGTCCTCGGGAGCGACGCCGAAGACGCGAGAGCCCACGAAGCGGTGGGTGTCTTCTCCGGAGTTGAAGGCCTCGATGAGCCCCGGATCTTCGGAGAGGTGCGCCATGATGCGCATCTCGATCTGCGAGTAGTCGGCCGTGAGCAGCGTCTCGTAGCCCTCGCCGACGGTGAATGCCGAACGGATGCGTCGGCTCTCCTCCGTGCGGATCGGGATGTTCTGCAGGTTGGGGTCGGTGCTCGACAGGCGGCCGGTCTGGCTTCCGGTCTGCACATAGGTGGTGTGGATGCGGCCGTCGGCTCCGCTCGTGCGGTCGCCGCCGATCGCGCTGTCGAGCGACTCGATGATCTGGCGCAGCTTCGTCGCCTCGCGGTGCTGGAGCAGCAGGTCGAGGAACGGATGGGGGTTGGTCTCCTGCAGATCGGCGAGGACCGCAGCATCCGTCGAGTAGCCGGTCTTGGTCTTGCGGGTCTTCGGCAGCTGCAGCTCCTCGAAGAGCACCTCCTGCAGCTGCTTCGGCGAGCCGAGGTTCACCTCGCGGCCGATCGCCGCGTACGCCTCCTGCGCGAGCGCGTCGGCACGGGTGCCGAGTTCGCCGGAGAACTGCGACAGCGTCGCGTGCGACACCGCGACTCCCGCGAGCTCCATGTCGGCGAGGGTGTGGAGGGTGGGCAGCTCGATGTCGGTGAGGACGGCTGCCACGCTCTCGGGAAGCTCTGCCCGCACCGCGGCCGCCACGCGCATCAGGTACCAGGACAGCTGGCCGGTCGTCGCGCCCTCGGTCTCGGGCACGAGCTGCGTCGGGTCGGACTCGGGCAGCTTCTCGTCGAGGTAGCGGTCGACGAGGTCGGCGAGCGTCTTGTCGGGGAAGCTCGGGCGCAGCAGCCACCCGGCGAGGATCACGTCGAACGCGAGCCCGCCGAGGCGCAGGCCCGCACGCCGCAGCGCCTTCACCTGCGGCTTCGCGTCGGCGAGGACCTTGGGGGCGTCGGAGGTGAGCCACGGTGCGAGGGCCGCCGCGAGCTCGGGGGTCCACGACGCCTCGGCCGCGGCATCCTTCGTGGCGACGCCGATGCGCGCCGGGAGCCCGCCCTCGGCCGCGATCGTCACCGCCAGTTCGCCGGTGGCGGTCTCGAGCCACGCGGCGAAGTCGGCGGGCGCGAGCTCTTTCGCGACGGGCGCGAGCTCGGCCGCAGCCGAGGTGACTGCGGCCATCTGCTGCTCGATGCCCGCGAGCTCCGCCACGCGCGGGATGAGGGTCTTGAACTCGAGGCGAGAGAAGATGTCGCGCACTGCCTGCGCGTCCATCGGCTGCACTTCGAGGTCGTCGGGGCCGAGCGGCAGGTCGACGTCGGTCAGGAGCCGATTGAGGCGGCGGTTGCGACGGACGTCCTCGATGTGCTCGCGCAGGTTGCCGCCGACGACGCCCTTGATCGAGTCGGCGCCCTCGAGTAGCGCGTCGAGCGAGCCGAACTGGGTGAGCCACTTCACGGCGGTCTTCTCGCCGACCTTCGGCACACCCGGCAGGTTGTCGCTCGTCTCGCCGACGAGTGCCGCGATGTCGGGGTACTGCTCGGGCGGCACGCCGTAGCGCTCGATGACGGCGTCGCGGTCGTAGCGCTTGAGCTGCGAGACGCCCTGCACGTTCGGGTAGAGGAGCGTGACGTCGTCGTTCACGAGCTGGATCGTGTCGCGGTCGCCCGAGCACACGAGCACGTGGAACCCCTGCGACGAGCCCTGCGTCGCGAGGGTCGCGAGGATGTCGTCGGCCTCGATGTCCTCCTGCTGGAGGACGCGGATGCTCATCGCCGCGAGGCAGTCCTGCAGGAGCGGGATCTGCCCCTTGAACTCGGACGGCGTCTCGGAGCGGTTCGCCTTGTACTCGGTGTACTCGCGGGTGCGGAAGGACTGCCGGGAGGTGTCGAAAGCCACCGCCAGGTGGGTCGGCTTCTCCGCCTTGATCAGGTTGATCAGCATCGCGAGGAACCCGTAGATCCCGTTCGTGTGCTGGCCGTCCTTCGTCGAGAAGTTGTCGACGGGGAGGGCGTAGAACGCCCGATATGCCAGCGAATGGCCGTCGACGACGAGAAGGGTAGGCTTTGCGGAGTCCGTCACCCTGCAAGCCTAGTCAGGGCCGGCGACACCCGATCTCCCGCCCCGCACCCCCGAAGGCGACGCATGCCCGAGCACTCCCCCTCCCCCGTCGACGGCCTCGCGTGGGCCGCGAATCGCGGCATGGGCGCGCTGGCCGAGAAGATGGGGATCGTCTTCACCGAGTTCTCCGTCGAGCGTGCGGTGGCCACGATGCCGGTGGAGGGGAACACCCAGCCGGTCGGCCTCCTGCACGGCGGCGCCTACGTGGTGCTGGGTGAATCGCTCGGCTCGATGGCGGCGAACCTCTACGCGGGTCCGGGCAGGCTCGCGGTCGGCGTCGACATCAACGCGACGCACACGCGCTCGGCGACCTCGGGCATCGTGACCGGCGTCTGCACACCGGTCCATCTCGGTCGCACGCTCGCCGTCCACGAGATCGTCGTCACCGACGAGGCTGGCCGCCGCTGCTCGACCGTGCGCATCACGAACCACATCAAGGAACTCCCGCCCGTCTGAACCTCCACGGGAATGGAAGAAGCGGATGCCTCGTCACGAGGCATCCGCTTCTTGTGAAGTGGTGGGGGTCAGCCCTTCTTGGGCGCCAGCTGCTCGATGATCGCCTTCGCGACATCCTGCATGGTGAGGCGGCGGTCCATCGACGCCTTCTGGATCCAGCGGAACGCCTCGGGCTCCGAGAGGCCCATCTTCTCGTTGAGGAGGCCCTTCGCCCGGTCGACGAGCTTGCGGGTCTCGAAGCGCTCGACCATGTCGGCGACCTCGGCCTCGAGCGTGATGATCTGCTCGTAGCGGGCGAGCGCGATCTCGATCGCGGGCAGCAGATCGTTCGGCGTGAACGGCTTGACGACGTAGGCGAGGGCGCCGGCCTCGCTCGCGCGCTCGACGAGCTCCTTCTGGCTGAAGGCGGTGAGCAGCACGACCGGGGCGATGTGGTTCTTGCTGAGTTTCTCGGCCGCCGAGATGCCGTCGAGCTGCGGCATCTTGACGTCCATGATCACGAGGTCGGGACGCAGCTCGGTGGCGAGGGCCACCGCGGTCTCTCCGTCTCCGGCTTCGCCGACGACGTCGAATCCGTTGTCGCGGAGGATCTCGACGATGTCGAGTCGGATGAGCGACTCGTCTTCGGCGACCACGACGCGGCGGGGGGTGGATGCCGTCGATGCGGCGGTCTGCTCCTGCTCAGTCACCATTGAATCCTACGGTATGGTCAATCGCGGACGCGCGGCATGGCGCGCGGGCCGGTGTGGCGGAATGGCAGACGCGACCGACTCAAACTCGGTTGCCCGCAAGGGCGTGTGGGTTCGACTCCCACCACCGGCACCACCCAGGCATGGATGAGCGGATGCCTCGTACCCGAGGCATCCGCTCATTCCATCTCACTCCTCTTCGAGAGTCTTGATCACCTGCGTGTTCGGGTCGGGCAGCGTCTCGACCTGCTCGGGCGAGCGCAGATCGACGTCGACGGGCGCCTTCTTGTCGAGCTCGGCGGGCAGTTCCAGAGGCCGGCGAGAGTAGTAGACCTTCGCCTTGCGATAGAAGAGCACGAGCGGCACGACACCCAGCACGATGAGCCCGATGCCGAGCCAGTTCACGATCGGCTCGTTGCTCGGGATCGACGCGAAGAACGCCCAGCCCATGAACACCGCACCTGAGGCGGGCCACAGCCCGATCAGCAGGAAGTTCTTGACGGAGTGGAAGAGCACCCTCCGATACGCGACCACGACGGCGACGCCGGCGAGCGTGTAGTAGAACGCGATCTGGAGGCCGATCGACAGGATCGCGTTCTCCATGATGTCGCCCACGCTGCCGAGGAAGTTCGATCCGATGAACAGCAGCAGCGAGACGAGGAGGATCACGATGGTCGCGAAGGTCGGAGTCTTCCACCGAGGGTGAACGCGACCGAACGCGCGCGGGATCGTGTGGTCACGGCCCATCGCGAACAGCGAGCGGGTGACCTGGATGAGCGTGGTCTCGAGCGTCGCGATCGTCGAGAGGGCCACCGCGATGATCAGGATCTTGCCTCCGAGCCCCGGCCAGATGACATCGCCGAGCACCGACAGGATGTTGGCGCTGTTCGCTTCGATCTGCTCCTGCGACAGCATGATGAGCGTCGCGATCGTGAAGATCTCGAACAGCACGAAGACGATGCCCACCCCGATGAGTCCTGCGGCGCCTGCCGACTTGTGGCCGTCGGTGGTCTCCTCGTTGAGGTTCGAGCTGACGTCCCAGCCCCAGTAGTAGAAGGCAGCGATCAGCGCCGCACCGACGAAGATGCCGGGTCCGGTGAGGTGTGAGAAGCCGAGCCAGTCCCAGGAGAAGTTCGGGCCGTCGTGGCTCGTGGTGGCGGCGCGGAAGAGCGCGAGCGCGGCGAACATCACCAGGATGCCGACCTCGATCGTCGACATGATCCACTGGGCGCGCGCGGTGATGTTCACCCCGAAGTAGACGCAGGCCGCCATGATGACGAACCAGATCGCGCCGACCCCGGTGATGAGCGGCACGTTTTCGGCCTGGGACGGATCGAAGAGCGAGACGGTCATCGCTCCGGCGGGAAGCGCGCCGGCGACCATGAAGATCGTCGCCGAGATCACCAGCGCCCACCCGGAGAGGAAGCCGAGCGCCGGATGGAGCGCTCTCGCCACCCACGAGTACGCCGCCCCGGCGTTGACGTCGGCCCTGCCGAGGTACAGGAAGGCCCAGGCGATGCCGAGCATCGGGATGCCGCACCACAGCAGTGCGGCGGGGGCGCCGAGCCCGGCGACGCCGACGAGGGTCGCCGTGGTCGCGGCGATCGAGTAGGCCGGAGCGCTTCCGGCGACGGCCATCACGATCGAGCCGGCGGCGCTGACGCCGCCCGCCTGCAGATCGTGACGCTCAGGGGTGCTCTGGTCGTCGGGCGCGACCGGTGAGCTGGCTTGGGTCATCGATGGTCCTCACTGCCGCCTCCGTTGGCGACGGATGGACATTACACCCGCGGATTCGAATCATCTACTAATCGGTGTTGCTAAGTACCGGTACTTAGTGTTACCGTCTACCAGTAGTCAACAATACTGAGTAGTCAGAAGGAGGTGCGCGATGGGCAAGCAGGAGACCGAGATGCTCAAGGGCACGCTGGAGGGCATCGTGCTCGCGATCCTCTCCGGACGACCCGCCTACGGGTACGAGATCACCTCGTGGCTGCGGGACCAGGGCTTCTCCGACATCGCCGAGGGCACCGTCTACGCCCTGCTGGTCAGGGTCGAGCAGCGCGGCCTCGTCGACGTCGAGAAGGTCCCGTCGGAGAAGGGACCGCCCCGCAAGGTGTACTCCCTCAACGCGCAGGGCCGTGACCAGCTCGCGGAGTTCTGGAGGACCTGGAGCTTCCTCGCAGAACGCATCGAACAGCTCCACCGCGAACACGCAGACAGCAACGCCAACCCCCAGGAAGAGGACTGATCATGGCCGCCAAGTGGTACGAAGTCGTCACCGGCTCGCTCGAACAGAAGAAGCAGTACCGCCTGTACAAGGCGCGCATCGAGGCGCTGCCCGAGCCCTACCGCGGCGCCGCCAAGGCGCTGGACCGGTACTTCATGACCGTCGGCGGCATGACTGACGGCGTCACGATGATGCAGATGCTCGGCGACTCCGCCGACCTCTGGGAGCGCGCGGCCGCCGACGGCACGCCCGTCCGCGACATCGTCGGCGAGGACGCGTCGGCGTTCGCCGAGGAGTTCACCGCCGCCTACTCCGGCAAGCAGTGGATCGACAAGGAGCGCGCACGCCTCAACAAGGCGATCGACGACGCAGAACGAGGAGACCAGAAATGACCACCGACACTGCCATCAGGGTTCAGGGGCTCGAGAAGTCCTACAAGGACCTGCATGTGCTCAAGGGCGTCGACTTCGACGTGGCGCGGGGCAGCATCTTCGCGCTGCTCGGCTCGAACGGTGCGGGCAAGACCACGGTCGTCCGCATCCTGTCGACGCTGCTCAAGGCCGATGCCGGCACCGCCGCCATCGCCGGGTTCGACGTCTCCGCCCAGGCTCAGAAGGTGCGCGAGACGATCAGCCTCACCGGGCAGTTCGCCGCGGTCGACGAGGTGCTGAGCGGCCGCGAGAACCTCGTGCTCATCGCGCAACTCCGTCACCTCCCCGACCCGGGTGCGATCGCGGACGGCCTGCTCGACCGCTTCTCGCTGACGGAGGCCGGCTCCCGCAAGGTGTCGACCTACTCGGGCGGCATGCGGCGCCGGCTCGACATCGCGATGAGCCTCATCGGGGATCCGCCGGTGATCTTCCTCGACGAGCCGACGACGGGTCTCGACCCGGCGGCGCGCCTGGAGGTCTGGGATGCGGTGCGGGAGCTGGCGCGGGGCGGCACGACAGTGCTGCTGACCACGCAGTACCTCGAAGAGGCCGAGCAGCTCGCCGACCGCATCGCGATCCTCCACAAGGGCCGCATCATCGTCAACGGCACACTGGCCGAGCTCAAGCAGCTCCTGCCGCCCGCCGAAGTGGAGTACGTCGAGAAGCAGCCGAGCCTGGAAGACGTCTTCTTCGCCCTCACCGGCGAAGACGACACCGTATCCGCGAAGGAGGAGTCATGACCACGCACGTCATCGGCGACACCGCCGTTCTCACCAGCCGCTCGCTGCGGCACATCCTGCGCAGCCCCGACACGATCATCACGACGGCAGTCACCCCGATCGCGCTGATGCTGCTGTTCGTCTACGTCTTCAGCGGGGCGATCGACACCGGCGGGGCGAAGGGGTCGTACATCGACTACATGCTCCCCGGCATCCTGCTGATCACGATCGCGTCGGGCATCGCCTACACGGCGTACCGGCTGTTCCTCGACATGCAGAGCGGCATCTTCGAGCGGTTCCAGTCGCTGCCGATCGCACGGTCGGGGGTCCTGTGGGCGCACGTGCTGACGTCGCTCGTGTCGATCCTCGTCTCGCTCGCCCTCGTCATCGGCGTGGCGCTGCTGATGGGGTTCCGCACCGGCGCGAGCTTCGGCGCCTGGATGGGCGTGATCGGCATGCTGGTGCTGTTCACGCTGGCGCTCACGTGGCTCGCGGTGATCCCGGGCCTGACGGCGAAGACGGTGGACGGCGCGAGCGCGTTCTCGTACCCGCTCATCTTCCTGCCGTTCATCAGCTCGGCGTTCGTCCCGACCGAGAGCATGCCGGGCCCGGTGCAGTGGTTCGCCGAGAACCAGCCGGTCACCTCGATCGTCGACTCGATGCGGGCGCTGTTCGCCGGTGAGCCGGTCGGCACCGACATCTGGGTCGCGATGGCCTGGCTGGTCGGCATCCTGGTCGTCGCGTACATCGCGTCGATGGCGATCTACCGCAAGAAGATCAGCTGACGCCGGAAGGCCGTCACAAAGGGAAGAGCGGATGCCTCCAATACGAGGCATCCGCTCTTCCGCTGTTCGCGCCGGTTACGCGCCGAAGTACTGGTTGCCGAGCGCCTTGCTCTTCAGGGCGTCGAACTCGCCCTGCGAGATCGCGCCGGCGTCGAGCAGCGCCTTCGCCTGTGCGATGTCCTCTGCGGGACTCGACGAGGCGGAGGGACGGTAGTCGTCGGACTCGGCCACCACTCCCCCGCGCGCGGACTGCGCACGCGCGGCCATGCCCTTGCCTCGGGCGATGATGTAGATCAGCGCGGTCAGGAACGGCACGAAGACGAGGGCGATGATCCACAGCGCCTTGAGCCAGCCGTTGAGGGCGTCGTCGCGGAACAGGTCCGTGATGATCACGATCACCACGTACAGGTACGCGATGAAGTAGAAGCTCCACAGCAGGAACCACCAGAAGTCACCGAAGAACATCGGCGTCACACCTTTCTCGAGAAAAGCCGTACGGACGAGGGAGATGTCAGTCCCGTGTCTTGTAGATCGGCGCCTTGCCGTGCACCGCGTCGCCTACCTTATGGATGCGGATGTCGTTCGTGGAGCCGATGATCCCGGGAGGGGATCCCGAGATCACGACGACCTTGTCGCCGACCTTCGCGAGGTCGTTCGACAGCAGGTAGTCGTCGACCTGGATGAACATCAGGTCGGTGTGCGCGACGTGCTCGACCAGGGTCGACTGCACACCCCACGTCAGTGCCATCCGACGCCGGATCGCCGGCTCGGGCGCGAACCCGATCATGGGGATGCGGGGACGCAGACGCGACATGCGGCGCGCGGTGTCGCCCGACTCGGTGAAGATGCAGAGGAACTTCGCGTCGACGAACTCGGCGACCTCCATGGCCGCGAGGGTGATCGCGCCACCCTGCGTACGGGGCTTCGTCGTGAGCGGCTGGATGCGGTCCAGGCCGTGCTCCTCGGTCGAGTCGACGATGCGCGCCATGGTCTCGACGACCACGACCGGGTACTTGCCGACGCTGGTCTCGCCCGAGAGCATGACCGCGTCCGCGCCGTCGAGGACGGCGTTGGCGACGTCGCTCGTCTCGGCGCGGGTCGGGACCGGGTTCTCGATCATCGACTCGAGCATCTGCGTCGCGACGATGACCGGCTTGGCCATACGACGGCAGAGCTCGACCGCGCGCTTCTGCACGATCGGCACCGCCTCGAGGGGCAGCTCGACGCCGAGGTCGCCGCGGGCGACCATGATGCCGTCGAAGGCGTCGATGATCTCCTCGAGGTTGTCGACGGCCTGCGGCTTCTCGATCTTGGCGATGACGGGCACGTGGCGCCCCTCCTCGGCCATGATCACGTGGACGCGCTGGACGTCCTTCGCGTCGCGCACGAACGACAGGGCGATGATGTCGGCGCCGGCGCGCAGACCCCAGCGGAGGTCGGCCTCGTCCTTCTCGGACAGCGCGGGCACATTGACCGCGACGCCGGGCAGGTTGATGCCCTTGTTGTTCGAGACCGGGCCCGCGACGATCACCTTGGTGGTGACGACGGTGCCGTCGGTCTCGACGACCTCGACGCGGACCTTGCCGTCGTCGATGAGGAGGAAGTCACCGGGCTTGACGTCGTTCGGGAGACCCTTGAACGTCGTGCCGACGATCTCCTTGGTGCCGAGGATGTCTTCCGTGGTGATCTTGAAGATGTCGCCGACCGCCAGCTCGTGCGGTCCGTTCTCGAACTTGCCGAGGCGGATCTTCGGACCCTGGAGGTCGACGAGGATCGCGACCGCCCGTCCGGCGTCGTCGGCGGCCTTGCGCACATTGGCGAAGTTGTTGTCGTGGACCGAGTAGTCCCCGTGGCTCAGATTGAAGCGGGCGACGTCGACGCCGGCATCGATGATCGCGCGGACCATCTCATACGACGACGTGGCGGGCCCAAGGGTGGCGACGATCTTGGCGCGTCTCATCCGTGGTTTTCTCCGGGTGGGTTGAAGGTGGCGAGTGCCTCGGCCAGCCTACGCGGGCTGCAGGCCGATGGCGACATCGGTCGGGCGGACCGGAGCAGGCAGCTCCGTCTCCCCCATGAGGAAGCGGTCGACGCTGGCTGCGGCGGCGCGTCCCTCGGCGATCGCCCACACGATGAGCGACTGGCCGCGGCCGGCGTCGCCGGCCACGAACACGCCCGGGGCGGTCGTCTGGTAGTCGTCCTCGCGGCGCACGTTGCCCCGCTCGGTGAAGCGGGCGCCGAGCTGGTCCTCGAGGAGGGCGCGCTCGGGGCCGGTGAAGCCCATCGCGATCAGCACGAGGTCGGCGGGGATCTCGCGCTCGGTGCCGCTCTTGGGCACACGGCGGCCGTCGACGAACTCGGTCTCGGCGACGCGGAGGGCCCGCACCTCGCCGGCGCCGTTCGCGAGGAACTCGACGGTCGAGGCGAGGAAGGCACGCTCGCCGCCCTCTTCGTGCGCGGACTGCACCTCGAACACGAGCGGGTCCATCGGCCACGGCTGGTGCTCGGGACGCTCGCCCGGAGGGCGGCGGCCGATCGCGAGGTTCGTCACGCTCAGCGCGCCGTGACGGTGCGCCGTGCCGATGCAGTCTGCCCCGGTGTCGCCGCCGCCGATGACGACGACGTGCTTGCCTTCGGCCGTGATCTGGTTGGCCACCGCATCACCCGCGACGGCCTTGTTCGACTCGACGAGGTACTCCATCGCGAAGTGCACGCCGGCCAGGTCGCGTCCGGGGATCGCGAGTTCGCGCGGCACCGTCGCGCCGGTGGCGATGACGACCGCGTCGTAACGGGCGCGCAGGTCGGCCCACGAGATGTCCTTGCCGATCTCGACGCCTGCGCGGAAGCGGGTGCCCTCGTCCTGCATCTGGCGAAGACGCGACTCGAGGTGCTTCTTCTCCATCTTGAAATCGGGAATGCCGTAGCGCAGGAGGCCGCCGATGCGGTCATCCCGCTCGAACACCGCGACGGTGTGGCCGGCCCGCGTCAGCTGCTGCGCGGCCGCGAGCCCGGCAGGGCCCGACCCGACGACGGCGACCGTCTTACCGGTGAGGCGCCCCGGGGGCTCCGGCTCGATCCAGCCGTTCGCGAACGCCTCGTCGACGATCGAGACCTCCACCTGCTTGATCGTCACGGCCGGCTGGTTGATGCCGAGGACGCAGGAGCTCTCGCACGGAGCAGGGCACAGCCGCCCGGTGAACTCCGGGAAGTTGTTCGTCGCGTGCAGACGCTCACTGGCGGCGCGGCCTTCGCCGCGCCACGTGAGGTCGTTCCACTCCGGGATGAGGTTGCCGAGCGGGCAGCCCTTGTGGCAGAACGGCACGCCGCAGTCCATGCAGCGTCCGGCCTGCCGGCGCAGCACCGCCGAGTCGCCAGGCTCATAGACCTCTTTCCAGTCCATGATGCGCACCGGCACCGGCCGCCGCGTGGGCAGCTCGCGCTCGGTGACCTTCAGAAAGCCCTTCGGGTCAGCCACCCGTCACCTCCAGGATGCGGTTCCAGACGACGTCGCCGTCGGGGTCGAGCCCCTCGGCCACGGCCTCCTGGCGGGTCTGCAGCACCGCGGCGTAGTCGCGCGGCAGGACCCGGACGAAGTTCGCCAGCTCGGCCTCGAAGTCGTCGAGGAGAGCCTGGGCGAGGGTCGATTCGGTTTCGGCGACGTGCTGCTCGAGCAGGTCGCGGAGGATCTCGGCGTCGCCGGAGCCGAGCTCGCCGAGCTCGAGTTCGCCGGCGGCCAGCGCCTCGCGGTTCACGAGCTTGCGGTCGAGCTTGTACACGTACGCGGTTCCGCCGGACATGCCGGCGCCGAGGTTGCGTCCGGTCGCACCGAGGATGACCGCGAGACCGCCGGTCATGTACTCGAGCGCGTGGTCGCCCACGCCCTCGACCACCGCGGTGGCGCCGGAGTTGCGGACGAAGAAGCGCTCGCCCACGACGCCGCGCAGGAACATCGTCCCGAGCGTCGCGCCGTAGCCGATCACGTTGCCCGCGATGACGTTCTGGGACGCGTCGAACGTGGCTCCGCGCGGAGGGCGGACGACGATCTGACCGCCCGAGAGTCCCTTGCCGACGTAGTCGTTGGAGTCGCCCTCGAGGCGCAGTGTGATGCCTGCGGGCATGAACGCGCCGAACGACTGCCCCGCCGAACCCGTGAGGTTGACGACGATGCTCCCCGAGCGCAGCCCGTTCTCGCCGCGCGCCTTGGTCACGTGGTGACCCAGCAGCGTGCCGACCGCGCGCTCCGTGTTGCGGATCGGCAGGTCGATCGTGATCTCGCCGCCGTTCGCGATGACGTCCTGGGCGCGCTCGATGAGGCCGACGTCGAAGTGCTCGTCGAGCTCGTGCAGCTGCGCCGTCGTGTTGCGGCGCGGCTCGTCGTCGGCGAAGACCGGGCCGTCCAGCACGGGACCGAGGTCCAGGCCGTTCGCCTTCCAGTGGTTCACCGCACCGTCGATGTCGAGCAGGTCGCTGCGGCCGATCGCCTCGTCGAGCGAGCGGAGGCCGAGGGACGCGAGGTACTCGCGCACCTCTTCGGCGATGAACTCCATGAAGTTCACGACGAACTCGGGCTTGCCGTTGAAGCGCTCGCGCAGCACGGGGTTCTGCGTCGCGACGCCCACGGGGCAGGTGTCGAGGTGGCAGACGCGCATCATGATGCAGCCCGACACGACGAGCGGCGCCGTGGCGAAGCCGAACTCCTCCGCGCCCAGCAGCGCGCCGATGATGACGTCGCGGCCGGTCTTGAGCTGGCCGTCGACCTGCACGACGACGCGGTCGCGCATGCCGTTGAGCATGAGCGTCTGCTGCGTCTCGGCGAGGCCGAGCTCCCACGGCGTGCCCGCGTGCTTGAGCGAGTTCAGCGGGCTCGCACCGGTGCCGCCGTCGTGGCCCGACACCAGGATGACGTCGGCCAGGGCCTTGGCGGTGCCGGCGGCGACCGCTCCGATGCCCGACTGGCTCACGAGCTTCACGTGGACCCGCGCGCCGGGGTTGGCGCGCTTCAGGTCGAAGATCAGCTGCTTGAGGTCCTCGATCGAGTAGATGTCGTGGTGCGGCGGCGGCGAGATGAGACCCACGCCGGCGGTCGCGTGACGCGTCCGGGCGACCCACGGGTACACCTTCGTCGGCGGCAGCTGGCCACCCTCGCCGGGCTTGGCGCCCTGGGCGAGCTTGATCTGGATGTCGTCGGACTCCGTCAGGTAGAGGCTCGTGACGCCGAAGCGGCCCGACGCGACCTGCTTGATGGAGCTGCGACGCTCGGGGTCGAGGAGGCGGTCCACGTCCTCGCCGCCCTCGCCGGTGTTCGACTTGCCGCCGATGCGGTTCATCGCGATCGCCAGCGTCTCGTGGGCCTCGCGGGAGATGGAGCCGTAGCTCATCGCACCCGTCGAGAAGCGCTTGACGATCGACGCCACCGACTCGACCTCGTCGATCGGCACGGGCGTGCGACCCTCGGTCTTGAGCGCGAACAGGCCGCGCAGCGTCTTCAGCTCGTTCGCCTGGTCATCCACGAGCTTCGTGTACTCGCGGAAGATGTCGTACCGGCGCGTGCGCGTCGAGTGCTGCAGGCGGAACACCGTGTCGGGGTTGAACAGGTGGGGCGACCCGTCGCGGCGCCACTGGTATTCGCCACCCGTCCAGAGGCGCTCGTGCGCCCGGACCGCAGCATCCTGCGGGTACGCGTACGCATGCCGGGCGGCGTTCTCGGCGGCGATGACGTCGAGTCCGACGCCGCCGAGCTTGGACTCGGTGCCGGTGAAGTACGTGTCGACGAAGTCCTGCGACAGGCCGACGGCCTCGAACACCTGGGCGCCCGCGTAGGACGACACGGTCGAGATGCCCATCTTCGACATGATCTTGAGCACGCCCTTGCCGAGCGCGTAGATCAGGTTCTTGACGGCCTTCTCCGGCGCGATGCCGGTGATGAAGCCGGCGCGCACCAGGTACTCGACGGTCTCCATCGCGAGGTACGGGTTGACGGCGGATGCCCCGTACCCGATGAGCGTCGCGATGTGGTGAACCTCGCGCACGTCGCCGGCCTCGACCACGAGACCACACTTCATGCGGGTCTGCTTGCGGATGAGGTGGTGGTGCACGGCCGCGAGCATGAGCAGCGACGGGATCGGCGCCAGGTCCTTGTTGGAGTCGCGGTCCGACAGCACGATGAACTCGGCGCCGTCCTCGATGGCCTGGTCGACCTCCTGGCACATCTGCTCGAGGCGCTTCTTCATGCCCTTGTGGCCGGCCTCGACGCGGTACAGGCCGCGGATCGTGACCGACGTGCGACCGGGAAGCGCAGTGTCGATGTGCTGGATCTTGGCGAGCTCGTCGTTGTCGATCACCGGGAAGTCGAGCGTCACGACGCGCGTGTGCTCGGGCCCCCACTCGAGGAGGTTGCGCTCAGGGCCGAGGCCCAGGCCGAGCGAGGTGACGACCTCTTCGCGGATGGAGTCCAGCGGCGGGTTGGTGACCTGCGCGAACTGCTGCGTGAAGTAGTCGAACAGCAGGCGCGGACGCTCGCTCAGGACCGCGACGGGCGTGTCGGAGCCCATGGCGCCCAGCGGCTCGGCGCCGGTCTGCCCCATCGGCGTGAGGAGGATCTTGACCTCTTCCTCGGTGTAGCCGAAGGTGCGTTGACGCCGCGTGATCGAGGCGATCGGGTGGACGATGTGCTCACGCTCGGGCAGGTCGGCGAGGCGGACACGGCCCGAGTCGAGCCACTCCTGCCACGGCTCCTGGTCGGCGAGCTGCGCCTTGATCTCGTCGTCCTCGATGATGCGGCGCTCGGCGGTGTCGACGAGGAACATGCGCCCGGGGCGCAGGCGCCCGCGACGCTTGATCCGCTCGGGCTCGAAGTCGAGCACGCCGGTCTCGCTGCCGATGACGATGAGGCCGTCGGTCGTCTCGGTCCAGCGGCCGGGGCGCAGGCCGTTGCGGTCGAGCGTCGCGCCGACGAGCGTGCCGTCGGTGAAGATGAGGGCGGCCGGGCCGTCCCACGGCTCCATCTGCATGGAGTGGAACTCGTAGAACGCCCGAAGCTTCGGGTCGATGTCGGCCTGCTTCTCGTAGGCCTCGGGCACCATCATCATGATGGCGTGCGGCAGGCTCCGGCCCGTCAGCGTGAGGAGCTCGAGCACCTCGTCGAACGAGGCCGAGTCGCTCGCGCCGGTGGTGCAGATGGGCAGCAGCGGCTGGATGTCGCCGAGCAGCTCGGACTCGAGCTGCGACTGGCGGGCGCGCATCCAGTTGCGGTTGCCGTTGACGGTGTTGATCTCGCCGTTGTGCGCGAGCATGCGCAGCGGCTGCGCGAGCGGCCACGACGGGAAGGTGTTGGTCGAGTAGCGCGAGTGCACCACCGCGAGCTCGGACGCGAAGCGCTCGTCCTGCAGGTCGGGGTAGAACGGCTCGAGCTGGAGCGTCGTGACCATGCCCTTGTAGCCGAGCGTGCGCGACGACAGCGAGACGAAGTACGCGTCGAGCTCGGTGCGCGCCCGAGCCCGCAGGCGATAGGCGCGACGGTCGAGCGCGATGCCCGACAGCGCCGCGGCGTCGCCGGTCGCGGGACGCGAGATGAAGAGCTGCTCGAAGACCGGGCGCGCCTCGAAGGCGAGCTTGCCCAGGTTCTCGTCGGAGGTCGGGACGTCGCGCCAGCCGAGCACCGTCAGACCCTCGGATGCGGCGATCCGCTCGATCCCGCTCTTCTGCGTGGCGCGCGCCTCGGCGTCGCGCGGCAGGAAGACGAGGCCGGCGGCGTACTCGCCGACGGGCGGCAGGTCGAAGCCGGCCACCGCGCGCAGGAACGCGTCCGGCATCTGGGTCAGGATGCCCGCGCCGTCGCCGGTGCCGGCGTCGGAGCCGATGGCGCCCCGGTGCTCGAGGTTGCGCAGCGCGGTCAGGGCCAGATCGATGATGTCGTGGCCGGCCTCACCGCGGAGCGTGGCCACCATCGCCAGGCCGCAGGCGTCCTTCTCGAAGGCAGGGTTGTACATCCCCTGCTTCTGCGGGAACCCGGCACGGCCGGACGCAGCGGGGAAGTTCGCCTCCGCAGAGGCGACGGAACGGGGGCTCGAAGCCATACCTACCGTCCTCACGTTGATAGTCAAGATGGGACGACGTCGGCCCTGGGCGCGCTCTTCGGGGGAAGAGCTGCGTTACTTGGTGGCAGGAGTGCTTGTGGCGCTGACCCCTTCGGCTTCGGACGTCGGGGGTTCGCTGACGTCGACGAAGTCGTCGGTCTCCTGAGATTGTACAGCCTGTCCGGCCTTCCACTCGCGGCCGGACACATAGGGCGACGGCTCGAGGCCGGGGTGCCGGCGCTTCTGCAGGAAGAAGATCACGAGACCGATCACGACGCCGGCGATGGCCGCCCAGACGTTGGTGCGCAGGCCCAGGAAGATGTCGCTCGGGTCGATCCGGATCGACTCCCACACGATGCGGCCGGCGCTGTACCAGACGAGGTACAGGCCGAAGAGGCGGCCCCACTGGAGCGTGAAGCGTCGACCGACCCACACGAGGAAGAGCACGCCGAGCGTGTTCCAGATGACCTCGTAGAGGAACGTCGGGTGGAAGAGCGTGCCCTCGGGCAGGCCGATCGGCCACGCCGGGTTCGGGTAGTCGATCTCGAGGCCCCACGGCACGTCGGTCGGCAGGCCGAACAGCTCCTGGTTGAACCAGTTGCCGAAACGGCCGATGGCCTGTGCGAGGAGGAGTCCGGGGGCGAGCGCGTCGGCGAAGGTCCAGAAGCGGATTCCGGTCCACCGACAGCCGAGCCACGCACCGACGGCGCCGCCGATGAGCGCGCCGTAGATGGCGATGCCGCCCTCCCAGATGAAGAGGGCCGACCAGGGGTTCGCGCCCTCGCCGAAGTAGAAGTTCCAGTGCGTGAGCACGTGGTAGATGCGCGCCGTGATGATCGCGAGCGGGACCGCGAGCAGGGCGATGTCGATGACGACCCACGGCTCGGCGCCGCGCTTGGTGAGGCGGGCGTTGGTCCACAGCACCGCGACGATGATGCCCGTGATGATGCACAGCGCGTAGATGTGGATCCGCAGGGGGCCGATGTCGAAGTAGCTGATCGACGGGCTCGGGATGCTGGCGACGACGCTCGCGGCGGCGTTGATCATGGGAGAACCGTGTCCTTGCTGGATCCGTGCTGGGGGTGGCGGCGGTGGCCGCCGACCTCAGAAGTCTAGTTCGCGTCGCGGGCGGTGCCTGCGGCGAGGCTCTGCGCCGTCTCGGCGAGGCCCTCGAGGCCGCGCTCGCGCAGCGCGCGCACGAGTGCCGTGCCGACGATCGCGCCGTCGGCGTATTCGAGCACGCCGGCGACCTGCTCGGCGTTCGAGATGCCGATGCCGACGCACGCGTGCTCGACCCCGTGTTCGCGGAGGCGCGCGACGAGGGTGCGGGCCGCAGCATCCAACTGCGCGCGCTCCCCCGTGATGCCCATGGTCGAGACGGTGTAGACGAAGCCGGTGGAGTTCTCGGCGATGAGCTCGAGGCGCTCGTCCGTCGAGGTCGGCGCGGCGAGGAACACCCGGTCGAGGCCGGTGCGCTCGCTCGCGGCGATCCACTCCGGCGCCGCCTCCGGCGTGATGTCGGGCGTGATGAGTCCTGCTCCCCCGGCGGCGAGCAGGTCGTCGGCGTAGCGGTCGACGCCGTACTGCAGCACCGGGTTCCAGTACGTCATGACGAGCACGGGCACGTCGACGCGGCGCGTGATCTCGCGCACCGCCGTGAACGTGTCGCGCAGGCGGAAGCCACCGGCGAGGGCAGCCTGGGTCGCCTCCTGGATGACCGTGCCGTCCATCACCGGGTCGGAGTAGGGCGGGCCGAGCTCGAGGATGTCGGCGCCGTTCTCGGCCAGTGCGACCGCCGCGTCGATGCTCGTCTGGAGGTCGGGGAAGCCGAGCGGCAGGTAGCCGACGAACGCGCCGCGTCCCTCGGCACGGGCGGCGTCGATCGCCGCGGCGACGCGTGAGGTCACAGCTTCTCCCCCTCGCCGTGTGCGGCGTCGTCGTGCGGCGCGGAGGCGGAGGCCGCGGCATCCGTTCCCTTGTCGTACAGGTCGAAGTAGCGCGCGGCCGTGTCCATGTCCTTGTCGCCGCGGCCGGACAGGCACACCGCGAGGATCGCGTCGGGACCGAGCTCGCGGCCGATGCGCAGCGCGCCCGCGAGGGCGTGGGCCGACTCGATCGCGGGGATGATGCCCTCCGTCTCGGAGAGCAGGCGCAGCGCCTGCATCGCCTCGTCGTCGGTGGCGGGGATGTACTCGGCGCGGCCGATCGAGGCGAGCCACGCGTGCTCCGGGCCGACGCCCGGGTAGTCGAGTCCTGCGGAGATCGAGTGCGACTCGATCGTCTGGCCGTCCTCGTCCTGCAGCACGAAGGTCTTCGCGCCGTGCAGCACGCCGGGGCGGCCGCGTTCGATCGACGCGGCGTGACGCGGCGTGTCGACGCCGTCGCCCGCGGCCTCGACGCCGTAGAGCTTGACGCCCTCGTCGTCCAGGAACGCGTCGAACATGCCGATGGCGTTCGAGCCGCCGCCGACGCACGCGAGGACGGCGTCGGGCAGGCGCCCCGCCTCCTCGATGAGCTGCGCGCGGGCCTCCTCAGAGATGACCTTCTGGAAGTCGCGGACCATCGCGGGGAACGGGTGCGGGCCCGCTGCCGTGCCGAAGATGTAGTTCGTGTTCTCGACGCTCGCGACCCAGTCGCGGTAGGCGTCGTTGATCGCGTCCTTGAGCGTGCGCGAGCCGGTCTTGACGGGGATCACCTCGGCACCGAGCAGGCGCATGCGGGCGACATTGAGCGCCTGGCGCTCGGTGTCGACCTCGCCCATGTAGATCGTGCACTCGAAGCCGAAGAGCGCCGCGGCCGTCGCAGTCGCGACGCCGTGCTGGCCCGCGCCCGTCTCGGCGATGACGCGGGTCTTGCCGAGGCGCTTCGTGAGCAGCGCCTGGCCGAGCACGTTGTTGATCTTGTGCGAGCCCGTGTGGTTGAGGTCCTCGCGCTTGAGGAAGACGCGGGCGCCGCCGGCGTGCTCGGCGAAGCGGGCGACCTCGGTGATCGGCGACGGGCGGCCGGCGTAGGAGTTCAGCAGCCGCACGAACTCGGCCTGGAAGGCCGGGTCGGCCTTCGCCGCCTCGTACTCGGCTGTCAGCTCGTCGATCGCGGCGATGAGGGACTCGGGCATGTACCGCCCGCCGAACTCGCCGAACAGCGGCCCGGGCGCCTCACGAAGACTCATGCGCCTGCCTCCAGAAATGCACGCAGGGTGGATACGGGATCGTTGGTGACGAGGGCCTCGCCCACCAGCACCACATCCGCGCCGTCACGGCGGTAGTGGGCGACGTCGTCGGGCGCGAGCACGGCCGATTCGGCGATCTTGATCGCCCCGGCCGGGATGCGCTCGGCGAGGCGACCGAAGAGGTCGCGGTCGAGCTGGAAGGTCGACAGGTCGCGGGCGTTGACGCCGATGAGCTGCGCCCCGAGGTCCACAGCGCGGTCCACTTCTTCGGCCGAGTGCGTCTCGACGAGCGCCGTCATGCCCAGTTCACGCGTGAACGCGTACAGGCGGGCCAGCAGGTCCTGGTCGAGCGCGGCGACGATGAGGAGAGCCAGGTCGGCGCCCGACGCGCGGGCCTCGAGCAGCTGGTACTCGGTCGCGATGAAGTCCTTGCGCAGCACCGGCAGCGCGACTGCGGCCTTCACTGCCTCGAGGTCGGCGAGGCTGCCCTTGAACTTCCGGCCCTCGGTGAGGACGGAGATCGCCGACGCGCCGCCCTCTTCGTAGCGGCGGGCCTGCAGTGCCGGGTCGGGGATGGCGGCGAGGTCGCCGCGCGACGGGCTCGCGCGCTTGACCTCGGCGATGATCTTGACGCGGTCGGAAGGGGCGAGCGCGGCGAGGACGTCGAGAGCGGGACGCTGTGCGAGGGCTGCGGCCTCGACCTCTGCCAGGGGACGCAGCGAGGCGCGTGCCTCCGCATCCTCCACCGCGCCGGCCGTGAGGTCGGCGAGCATGCTCAGTGCTCTTTCGCCGCGACCTTGGAGCCGCCCACGCCGTAGCCGGCGCGCTTCATGATCCAGCCCACGAGCAGACCGACGACCAGGAGGCCTGCCGACGCCCACACGTAGATCGGCATGTCCATGAAGAAGAAGAAGGTGCCGATCGAGACCGCGATGAGCATGATCACGACGGCCGTCCAGGCTGCGGGCGAGTGTCCGTGGCCGGGGTCGCCGATGTTGTTGCTCATGGATATCTCCTCGTGGAACCTGGGCGGGATGCCGCCAGTCTAGCGGTCAGGCGGTCGGATCCTCGCCACGCGACAGGTCGTCCCAGTCGTCGATGGCGCGTGATCCGGCAGCGTCGTGGGGGCGCGAGCCGTCGCCGGCGCGCGCAGGGGAACCGGTGGCCGGAGCGGCCTTCGCGGCCTCGTCCGTGCGGTAGCGGCGACCGGTGCGCGACCAGGAGTGCGCGGTCGCGAGCACGAACACACCGGCCGCGATCAGCACCACCCAGACGACCAGCGTCACCGCGGGCCAGGCGGTCGCGTCGATCGATGCGACGAGCTTCGCGACAGAGGTCTCCCCCGCGATGCCGGTGGATTCGGTGACGACGGAGGCGACAGCGGAGACGGGGTGCTCGAACACGACGCGGGCGGTCAGCCACGCGAGGACGGCGCCGATGAAGAACGCCAGTGCGCCGAAGACATAGCGCAGCACCAGCCCGACGATCGACAGCGCGGCACCCAGGGCCAGCACCGCCAGGCTGAGCGGCGCCAGCACCGGCACGGCGGAAGCGCCGGCCACCTCGAGCGTGTGGTGGGCGGCGTCCTGAAGCTCGACCGTCAGCCACGTCTGGGTCGATGAGATCACGCCCAGCGCCCCGCACAGCACCGTCACGACGACGGAGAGCAGTCGCGCCCTGCGGATCACGCGTCCGGCTCCGGGCCGCGTACGGCGCCGAGGTCGCGGCCGTCGAAGCACGTGCGGGTGCCGGTGTGGCACGCTGCGCCGATCTGCTCCACCTCGACGAGGATCGTGTCGCCGTCGCAGTCGAGGCTCGCTCCGCGGACGAGCTGGATGTGCCCGGACGTGTCGCCCTTGCGCCAGTACTCCTGCCGGGAGCGCGACCAGAAGGTGACGCGGCCCTCGGTGAGCGTGCGACGGAGGGCCTCGGCATCCATCCATCCGAGCATGAGCACCTCGCGGGAGTCCCACTGCTGGATGACCGCGGCGACCAGGCCGTCGGCGTTGAAGGTCACGCGCGCGATGCGCTCGTCGAGCGTCTCGGTCATGCGGCCACCTCCCGGACGGAGATCCCCTCGGCGCGCATGGCGGCCTTCACGTCGCCGACCGTGAGCTGGCCGGAGTGGAAGACGGATGCTGCGAGCACGGCGTCCGCGCCCGCCTCGATGGCGGGGCCGAAGTCCTCTGCGCGGCCGGCGCCGCCGGACGCGATGACGGGCACGCTGGCCACCTCGCGCATCAGGGAGACGAGCTCGAGGTCGAAGCCCTGCTTGGTGCCGTCGGCGTCGATCGAGTTCACGAGGAGCTCCCCCGCACCGCGTTCGATCGCCTCTCGCGCCCACTCGAGCGCGTCGAGGGTCGTCTTGGTGCGGCCGCCGTGGGTGGTGACGACGAAGCCGGACGGGATCCGGTCGCCGAGCTCCGCCGAAGCGCGCTTGACGTCGAGGGAGAGCACGAGCACCTGCGCGCCGAAGCGGTCGGCGATCTCGTCCAGGAGCGGCGGTCGCGCGATCGCCGCGGAGTTGACGCCGATCTTGTCGGCGCCGACCGACAGCAGGCGCGCGACGTCGTCGGCGGAGCGGACTCCCCCGCCCACCGTGAGCGGGATGAAGACCTCTTCGGCGGTGCGCCGCACGACGTCGTACGTCGTGGAGCGCTCATCGACCGTCGCGGTGACGTCGAGGAAGGTGATCTCGTCGGCGCCCTGGCGGAAGTACTCGCGTGCGAGCTCGACCGGATCTCCCATGTCGCGCAGGTTCTGGAAGTTCACTCCCTTGACGACGCGCCCTGCGGCGACGTCGAGACACGGGATGACGCGGCAGACCAGGCTCATCAGAGTCTCGCGTTGTGGATCGCGGTGACGAGGATCGCGCGGGCGCCGATCGCGTACAGCGCGTCCATGACGTGGTTGACGCCCTTGCGGGCCACCATCACGCGCACCGCCACCCACGCCGGGTCGCGCAGCGGCGCGATCGTCGGCGACTCGATGCCGGGGGCGATCTTGACCGCGTCGTCGACGAGGTCGGCGGGCAGGTCGTAGTCGACCATGACGTAGCGGCGCGCGACCATGACGCCGCGCAGGCGCCGCAGCAGCGTGTCGGTGCCCTCCGCCTGGGTCGGCGAGGTGATCAGCACCGCCTCGGACTGCAGCAGCACCGGGCCGAAGATCTCGAGGCCGGCCTGACGCAGCGTGGTGCCGGTCGACACGACGTCGGCGACGGCATCCGCCACTCCCAGCTGCACGGCCGACTCCACGGCGCCGTCGAGCGGCACCAGGTCGACGGCGACGCCGTGCTCGTCGAGGAACGCGTCGACGAGGCCCGGATACGCCGTCGCGACGCGCGCGCCCTGCAGGTCCTGCACGGACGTGAAGCGTCCGGGAGGCCCGGCGAAGCGGAAGGTCGAGTCGCCGAAGCCGAGGGCCTCGACCTCGCGGGCGCCCGGCATCCGGGCGTCGAGCAGGAGGTCGCGGCCGGTGATGCCGACGTCCAGTGCGCCGGAGCCGACGTACGTGGCGATGTCCTTCGGACGGAGGTAGAAGAACTCGACCTCGTTCTGAGGGTCGATGACGTGAAGGTCCTTGGGGTCGCGACGACCGATGTAGCCCGCCTCGTGAAGCATCTCAGAGGCGGTCTCGGCGAGCGAGCCCTTGTTCGGCACGGCGATTCGCAGCATGGCAGCGGGGCTTTCGGGTTCGAGGACGGGTGGGGACGCGCGCTCAGAGATGTCGGTAGACGTCTTCGAGGCTCAGCCCCTTCGCGAGCATCAGCACCTGCAGGTGGTACAGCAGCTGCGAGATCTCCTCGGCTGCGGCATCCGTCGATTCGTACTCGGCCGCCATCCAGACCTCGGCGGCTTCCTCCACGATCTTCTTGCCGATCGCGTGGACGCCCGCGTCCAGCTGTGCGACGGTTCCCGATCCCTCGGGGCGCTCAGCTGCTTTCGCGGCGAGCTCGGCGTACAGCGTGTCGAACGTCTTCACCATGCCAGGGTATCGAACCGAGCGGATGCCTCGGCGCCGCGTGACACGACGCTCAGTGGATGTGGTGCTCGGCGGCGGACGCGCGAAGACCCGCGATGGCGTTCGACGGGTCGCTCGCGCCGAACACGGCGGAGCCCGCGACGAACGTGTCGGCGCCCGCCTCGGCGGCCTGCGCGATCGTCGACTCGCCGATGCCGCCGTCGACCTGGAGCCACACCGACGACCCGCGCCGGCGGGCCTCATCGGCCAGGCGGCGCAGCTTGGGCATGGTCTCGGGCATGAACGACTGGCCGCCGAAGCCCGGCTCGACCGTCATCACGAGGATCTGGTCGAAGTCGTCGAGGAGGTCGAACAGCCCCTCCACAGGGGTGGCGGGCTTGACCGCGACCCCGGCGCGTGCGCCGATGTCGCGCAGCCGCCGGGCGAGCGCGACCGGCTCGGTCGCCGCCTCGAGGTGGAATGTGACGGATGCCGCACCGAGCTCGGCGTACCCGGGTGCCCAGCGGTCGGGGTCGGAGATCATGAGGTGCACGTCGAGGGGCACGGGGCTCGTCGCCTGGATGCGCTCGACCATCTGCGGGCCGAACGTCAGGTTGGGCACGAAGTGGTTGTCCATGACGTCGACGTGGACGAAGTCCGCGGTCGCGATGCGCGCGAGCTCGGCCTGCATGTTCACGAAGTCGGCGGCGAGGATGCTGGGATTGATGCGGATGCCGGACTGGCGGGCGGTGTCGTCGATCGGTGGCACGCGTCCATTATCGTCGAGCCGTGGATCCGATCACGGCGCTGCTGCACGACGTCCTCGAAGACATCCGACCCCATGACCGCGGCGCCCCGGCGGGGTACATCCCCGAGCTCGCCGCCGCCGATCCCGACCGGCTCGCGCTCGCGGTCGTCGGTCCGCGCGGCCGGGTGCGCGCCGTCGGCGACGTCACGCACGAGTTCACCATCCAGTCGATCTCGAAGCCGTTCGTGCTCGCGCTCGCCCTCGCCGACCGCGGCCGCGACGCCGTGCTGCGCAAGGTCGGCGTCGAGCCGAGCGGCGAGCCGTTCAACGCGATCAGCCTCGAGCCCGGCACCGGACGGCCGGCGAATCCCATGGTCAACGCCGGGGCGATCGCGACCTCCGCCCTCATCCCCGGCGACGGCGTCGACGACCGCATGACCCGCATCGTCGAGGGACTCTCCGCCTTCGCGGGGCGCTCGCTGTGGGTCGACGAGCAGGTCTACGCGTCGGAGTCCGCCACCGGCGACCGTAACCGTGCACTGGCCCACCTGCTGCGCTCGCACGGGATCATCGAGGGCTCGGTCGAGGTCGCCGTCGAGACCTACTTCCGGCAGTGCTCGCTGCTCGTGACGGTGCGCGACCTCGCGGTGATGTCCGCGACCCTCGCGTTCGGCGGCCTCAACCCCGTCACCGGCGAGCGGGTCGTCTCGGAGGCCGTGGCCCGCGACGTGCTCTCGATCATGGCGAGCTGCGGCATGTACGACTACTCCGGCGAGTGGCTGCTGCGCGTCGGCCTGCCGGCGAAGAGCGGTGTCAGCGGCGGCCTGCTCGCCGTCGCCCCGTCGCAGTTCGGCGTGGCGGCGTTCAGCCCTCGGCTGGACGAGCACGGCAACTCGGTGCGCGCCATCGCCCTCCTCGAGATGCTCGGCGAGCAGTTCGGCATGCACCTCCTCGAGTCGCACGAGAGCGTCGCCGTGCCCGCGTTCACGGTCGAGGACACCGACCAAGGGCGCGTGCTGAGGCTGGCGGGCGAGCTCGGACTCGCCGGCACCGAGCGGGTCGTCGCGGTGCTCCGCGAGATCGCCGAAGCGCTCCCCGAGGGCGCCGAGGTGATCGTCGACGCGCGCGATCTCGCCCGTGCCCACGGCGCCGCGCTGGTCGCGCTGCGGGTCGAGTTCGAGCAGATGCCCCACGGCATCCATCTGCGGGAGTGACCGGGAGGGACGGCGGTCCCCACGCCCCCTCCAGACGCCGCTGGCGCGTCGCCCGGAGCCTCCGGGCGCGTGGGCCCAGCTGCGGCTCAGACCCGCCGCAGCAGCGAGATCGACATGGCGTCGGTGTTGTGACGGTGCGGCCACAGCTGTGCGCGCCCGCTGCCGTCGGCCTGGGGCGGCAGGCCGGGGTCGGCATCGGACAGTGTCGTGATCACGTCGCGGGCGGAGATCTCCTCGAGCGCCGCTCCCCACTCCAGGCGGATGTCGGCGACGACGCCCGACGTCTCGGCGAGGTGCGGCGAGCAGGTCACGTAGGCGACGACGCCGCCCGGCTTGAGGGCACCGACCGCGGCGCTGAGCAGCTCCCGCTGCAGCTCGGTGAGCGCGGGGACGTCGCTCGGCGCCTTGCGCCAGCGCGCCTCGGGACGCCGGCGCAGCGCGCCCAGCCCGGTGCACGGCGCGTCGACGAGGATGCGGTCGTAGGTGTCGGGCGCTTCCTCCGCGCGGGTGCGGCCGTCCTCCTCCGACACGGGCACCTCGACCGGGACCCCCGCCAGCGCCTGCCGGACGAGCCCGGCGCGGGCCGGCGAGATCTCGTTCGCCTCGAGCGTGGCGCCGCCGACGCGGGCCTCGGCGGCGAGGACGGCGGTCTTGCCGCCGGGACCCGCGCACAGGTCGAGCCAGCGCTCCCCCTCCGTGATGGGCAGGGCGCGCGCCAGAGCCAGCGCGGCGAGCTGGGAGCCCTCGTCCTGCACGCGGATGCGGCCGCGCGAGGTGCGCACGAGCGAGTCGGGGTCGCCGCCGCCGAGGCGGAAGCCGATCGGCGAGAACGGCGTGCGCCGCGCGTCATCGGGAACACCCGCGAGGTCGGGAAGCGCCGCCATGGTGACGCGCGGCGACGCGTTGTCGGCGGTGAGGAGCGCCTCGAGCTCTTCGGCGCGGCCCTCCGCGGCCAGCGCGCGCCGGAAGGCGCGCACGACCCACACCGGGTGCGAGAACAGGAGGCCGAGCTGCTCGTCGTCGGACCGCGCGCTCGCGGCGATGTGGGTCATCCAGTCGCCCGGAGTGTCGCGCGAGACCCGGCGCAGCACGGCGTTCGCGAACCCGGCCGCACCGCGGCCGCCCGCACCCCGGGCGAGCTCCACGGACTCGTTCACCGCGGCGTGGGAGGCCACCCGCGTCGACAGGAGCTGATGCACGCCGAGACGCAGCGCGTCGAGCACGGCGGGATCGATGTCGGCGACAGGGCGATCGGCGGCGATCGCGATCACCGCGTCGTAGGTGCCCTGTCGCCGGAGCGTGCCGTAGGTCAGCTCGGTCGCCAGCGCGGCGTCGGCCGTGGAGAGGCCGGCGCGCGAGATCGCCGTCGGCAGGAGGAGGTTGGCGTACGCGTCCGATTCGTGGACGGCGCGCAGCGTCTCGTAGGCGACGCGGCGCGCCGCGACCGTCCGGCTCACGATCCCGCCACCGGGGTCGCGTCGCGCAGCCCTCGCCACCAGTCGGCGGCGCGCATCGCGCCCTTGCCGGCGGGTTGCACCGTCTCGAGCGCGATCGGCGCGGATGCGGTCCCGGCGATCACCTGCTTGCCGTGCAGGGCGAGCGCGCCCGGTGCGAGCGCCGGAGCATCGTCGGGAGCGGGCCCGACCGCGAGCACCTTGAACCGGGCGCCGTCGATCGTGGTGTGCGCACCGGGCTCGGGCGTCACCCCGCGGATGCGGCCGAGCACCGCGCTCGCGGGCTCGTCCCAGCGGATGCGGCCGTCGTCGTCGCCGAGCTTCGACGCGTACGTGGTGTCGCCCTCCTGCGGGCGGGCGACCGCGGCGCCGGCGGCGATGTCGTCGACCACGTCGGCGAGCAGCCCGGCACCGTCGTCGGCCAGCGAGGCGAGGAGGTCGCCGGCGGTCGCGTTCGACGGGACGTCGACCGCGAGCTCGCCGAAGACGTCTCCGGCGTCGAGCTCGGGCACCAGCTGGAACACGCTGGCCCCCGTGCGTGCGTCACCGGCGATGAGCGCGTGCTGCACGGGTGCGGCGCCGCGCCAGCGCGGCAGCAGCGAGAAGTGCAGATTGATCCAGCCGTGCGCCGGGGCCGACAGCAGCGGCTCGCGCACGAGCCCGCCGTAGGCCACGATGACGCCGAGGTCGGGTTCGAGCGCCGCGATCTCGGCCGTGACGGCCGCATCGAGCCGGTCCGCCCGGATCACGGGCAGCCCGAGCTCCTCGGCGGCCGTGGCGACGGGTGACGGTGTCAGCACCCGCTTGCGCCCGAGCGGGGCGTCCTGGCGGGTGATGACCGCGGCGATGTCGTGGGCGGAGGCCGCGAGCCGGCGCAGCGACGGCACAGCCGGCGCCGGTGTGCCGGCGAAGACGAGACGCATGACGTTCCTGGAAGTCGAGGGTCAGAGATCGAGATCGGGTACGTCGACCCGAACCTTCAGTGTATGGGCGGCCCCGGGCGTGCGACCCTTCGCGGGGCGGCGCCCCTTCATCGCGTGGCTCACCACGGACGCCCGCAGGCTCTCGGTCACGCGGGTGCCGAGGCCGTAGTCGAACCTCACCAGAGCGCGGACCGACTCCTCGTGCGCGATCGGACCGAGGACGGCCTCTGCGTCGAGTTCGGGGACGGCGGCGCGCAGCGCCGCGACGGCGGTGTCCACCGCGCGACGCGGGCCGTCGACGGAGGCCACCCGGACGGTCGGGGGCATCCGCAGCGGGGCGCGGTCGGCGAGCTCGGAGCGGGCGTACGCCGCCTGCGTCCACGTCGCGAGTGCGCGAGCGACCTCGCCGCCCACGCCGACGAGATGAACCGGGGCTCCCGCGGCGGCCAGGGCCGCCGCATTCGACCACCACCGCAGACACGACTCGCCGATCCGCAGGTCGTCGGCCATCAGCATCCGGTCCCCGTCGAGCAGGATCACGGCACGATACCCACCGGCGGCGAGCGGCTCGGCGCCGCGAGTGGCGACCACGAGGGCCGGACGCGCGTCGACCTCGGCCACGGGGTGGTCGCCGTCGGCGACGATCACGCGCGTGCCCGGGAATGCGCGACCGAGCTCGTCGGCGGTGCGCTCGCTGCCGGACGAGGCCATGCGCAGCAGAGGCGACCGGCACTCGGGGCAGGCCCACGCGTGGGCGGCGCGTCCGCACCACGTGCACGTCGGGACGGCGCCCTGCCGCGCGGCGTGGAGCGGCCCGCCGCAGTGCGCGCAGCGCGCGGGATGGCGGCATTTCGCGCACACGAGGACGGGTGCGTACCCAGGACGCGCCACCTGGACGAGCACAGGGCCCTCGGTGAGCGCCTCGCGGGCGGCGGCGAACGCCGACGACGGCACGCGTGCCGCACGGGACTCGCCCTCGCGGTTCGCGCTCAGCACGACGCGAGGGGTCATGCGCCGCGCCGCAGGAAGGTCGCGCACCCAGCCCACGGCGACCAGGCGCTCCACGTCCGTGGTGCGGGTGTGCCCGGCGAAGACGAGCGCCCCGCCGTGCAGTTCCTGACGCAGCAGCGCCGCGTCGCGGGCGTGGACCCCGGGGCTCAGCGGCTCCCCCAGCAAGGGGTCCCCGTCGTCCCAGAGCGCCACCAGCCCGAGCTCGGACACCGGTGCGTACACGGTGGAGCGGTTGCCGATCACGACGCACGGCGCGTCCGCGAGGGTGCGCAGGAACGCGGCATACCGCGCGGGGCCGCTCTGCTTCGCATCGTCGCGGACCAGGGCGTCGGCGGGGATGCGGGCCGCCAGCGCCGCTTCGAGCTGCGCGCGGTCACGGTGGTCCGGCACGGCGATCACGGCGCTGCGCCCGGAGGCGAGGGTGTGCGTCGCCGCCGCGGCGAGGAGGATCGCCCATGAGCCGACGACCGTGCCGTCGTCGAGTGCCGACGGCGCCGGTGGGGCATCCACTGCGAGGCGCTCGCCGTCGTCCAGCGCCTGGGCGAGTCCCGGGTACACGTCGAGGACCCCATCGGCCCACGCGAGAACCGCGGCGTCGATCGCCGGGCGCGGCGGCGGGTCGGCGGCGAGCCACGCCTTCTCGGCGCGCACCATGCGCTTGGGGATCGCGAGGCGGAGGATGTCGCCCGCCGACCCCGCCGCCCGGTCGGCGGCACGCCGGGCGAGCGCGTAGAGTCCCGGCGTCAGCACCGGCACCGGCGATACGACGGCCTCGAGCTGCGAGAGCGGGCGGTCCGAGGCATCCGGCTCCCCCACCTCGACGAGGAGCGCGTCGACCACACGCCCGGCGCTGCGCAGGGGCACACGGACGCGGACGCCGGGCACGGCGTCGGCGACGAGCTCGTCGGGGATCTCGTAGTCGAAGAGGCGGTCGAGCTGCGGCAGCGGCGAGTCGATCAGCACGCGCGCGACGCGCCGCGGGCGCCGCGGCCGATCGCCGGCGCCCGGCTCGTCGTCGTGCACCGCGGTCACGCGGCCGGCGTCAGAGCCCGGCTGCGGCGCGCAGCGCGTCCGCGCGGTCGGTGCGCTCCCACGTGAAGTCGGGCAGCTCTCGGCCGAAGTGGCCGTACGCCGCGGTCTGGGCGTAGATCGGCCGCAGCAGGTCGAGCTGGTCGATGATCGCCTTGGGGCGCAGGTCGAAGACCTCGAGGATGGCGTTCGTGATGACGTCGTCGGCCACGTGGCCGGTGCCGAACGTCTCGACGTAGAGCCCGACGGGCTTTGCCTTGCCGATGGCGTACGCGACCTGCACCTCGAGGCGGTCCGCGAGTCCGGCGGCGACGGCGTTCTTCGCGACCCAGCGCATCGCGTACGCGGCGGAGCGGTCGACCTTCGACGGGTCCTTGCCGCTGAACGCGCCGCCACCGTGGCGGGACGCCCCGCCGTACGTGTCGATGATGATCTTGCGGCCGGTGAGGCCGGCGTCGCCCTTGGGGCCGCCGATGACGAACGGCCCCGCCGGGTTGATGTAGTAGTTCACGTCGGGCAGCTCGAGCCCGGTCGCCTCCAGCACCGGGTCGATGACCTCGGCGCGGACGGCGGCGCGCAGCGCCTTCTGCGAGATGTCGGGGTGGTGCTGCGTCGACAGCACGACAGACTCGACCGTCTTCGGCGTGTGGCCGTCGTAGCCGAGCGTGACCTGCGTCTTGCCGTCAGGGCGCAGGAACGGCAGCTCGCCCGACCGGCGCACCTCGGCGAGGCGCTCGGCCATGCGGTGCGCCGTCCATGCGGCCATCGGCATGAGCTGCGGCGTCTCGGTCGTCGCGTAGCCGAACATGATGCCCTGGTCGCCCGCACCCTGGAGGTCGTGCGGGTCCTCCGACCCGTCCTCGCGCCGCTCGAACGCCTTGTCGACGCCGGCGGCGATGTCGGAGGACTGGGCCCCGATCGAGACGCTCACGCCGCACGAGTCGCCGTCGAAGCCGGTGTCGCTCGAGGTGTAGCCGATGCGGTTGACGACGCCGCGCACGATGGCCGGGATCTCCACGTACGCGGAGGTCGACACCTCACCGGCGACGTGGACGAGCCCGGTGGTGACGAGGGTCTCGACGGCGACGCGCCCGTTCGGGTCGGCGTCCAGGATCGCGTCGAGGATCGAGTCCGAGATCTGGTCGCAGATCTTGTCGGGGTGGCCCTCGGTGACGGATTCGGACGTGAACAGACGCAGGTCGGTCATCGGTACTCCAGTTGTCGTGGCTCCGGTCGTCGTGGCATCCGGGCGCCGAGGGGCGGACACCAGTATGCCCCCGACGACGGACAGGGCCGTCGTCGGGGGCATCGAGGATGTGTCGGATTACTCCGCGCGGCGCAGGCGCAGCTTGTCCTCGTGGATCTCGTGCATCGCGATGGTGAGCGGCTTGTCCTCGACGGTCGAGTCGACGAGCGGGCCCACGTTGTCGAACAGGTTGCCCTCGTGGAGGTCGGAGTAGTAGTCGTTGATCTGACGCGCGCGCTTGGACGCGAAGATCACGAGCTGGTACTTCGAGTCGACCTTCTCGAGCAGGCTGTCGATGGGGGGCTCGATGATGCCCTGGTTCGTTCCGGCCATGGCGAAACCTCCTGGATCGGATGAAAGGAATGGGAGTCTGCGGGGCCTCGGGGTGCCGAGGCATCCCACCATTCTACGTGACGGGATGCGCTCAGCGCGCGAGGCGGGCGACCTCGTCGGCCGCGTGGGCGACGTCGTCGTTCACGACGCGGTAGTCGAACTCGCCCTGCGAGGCCAGTTCGGTCTTCGCGGTGCGCAGGCGCCGGGCACGTTCCGCGGCATCTTCGGTGCCGCGACCGACGAGGCGCTGCACGAGCTCGTCCCAGCTCGGCGGCAGCAGGAACACCAGCGTGGCCGAAGGATCGGCCTCGCGCACCTGACGCGCGCCCTGCAGGTCGATCTCGAGGAGGACGGTGCGTCCCTCGGCGAGGGCCTTCTCGATCGGGCCGCGCGGCGTGCCGTAACGGTACGCGTTGTGCACGGTCGCGTGCTCGAGCAGCTCGCCGTCGGCGACCATGCGATCGAACTCCGCGTCGTCGACGAAGAAGTAGTGCTCGCCGTCGACCTCGCCCGGGCGCGGTGCTCGCGTCGTCGCCGACACCGACAGGAGGATCTCGGGGTGGTGGTCCTTGATGTGGGCGGCCACGGTGCCCTTGCCCACCGCGGTGGGTCCGGCCAGGACCACCAGGCGGCTGCGGCCGGCACGGGGCTCGGACTCGGGCCAGCGGCTGTCGAGGAACTGGCGCAGGTCCGCGCGCTGGCGCGAGCCGAGGCCTCCAAGACGCTTGACCGGCGAGATCTCGAGGTCCTGCAGGATGCGGTCCCGCTTGCCCTCGCCGATCGCCGGGATCGCGGTCAGGAACTCGGGCACGCGCATCGCGCCTGCGGGTGACGTCGGCTCGGCGAGAGCACGCCGCAGAAGCTCCTGCGGCGTGATCACGCGCATCGCGACGTCCTTCTTGAGGGCGGCGCGTTCGCGGCGGGCGGCGACGGCGCGGCGCGAGGCGGCGACGCGGTCGACCTCGGGGGGCCTCCCCTGTGCGCCGGGGACGTGGGGCGGGGCCTCATCAGGGGTTTCCTGATCGGGTCGCGCTTGCGCGCCGGGGGTCTGGGGCGTAGCCCCAGTGGGTAGGGTGCGCGAATCGGACATTTCAATCACCACGGTAGAGAAGGGCGCGCTCGGATATGCGCGCGGCGAGCCGGTCGGGTCCGGCAGCCAGGATGCTGCGGCTCTCAGACGCTACCACCGCTTCCTGCAGGACGCCGAAGCGCTCACCGAGATGACGCGGTTCCGCGCCCTGGTGACCGAAGCCCGGGCCGAGGATCGGCGCCACCGGCGCGAACGTCCGGAGTCCGGCATCCGTCCAGTCCACGGTGCCGCCGATGACGAATCCGAGGCTCCCCCACTCGCCGTCGGGCGTGGCTTGGGCGTTGCGCGCGGAGACCTCGCGGACGATCCCCGCCGAGACCGTGTCGCCGTCCGCGTGGCGTGCGCGCTGCAGGCCGAGCGCCTCGGGGTTGCTCGTCGCGGCGAGGACGAACACGCCCTTGCCGTGGCGCAGGGCGAGGTCGAACGTTCCGTCCAGTGCGCCCACGCCGAGGTACGGGCTCACGGTGAGCGCGTCGGCCTCGAGCGGCGAGCCGGGCGTGAGCCAGGCCTGCGCGTACGCGTCCATCGTGGTGCCGATGTCGCCGCGCTTGGCGTCCGCGATCACGAGGAGTCCGGCGCCACGCGCCGCCGCGAGCACGTCCTCCAGGGCGGCGAAGCCGGCCGAGCCGTGCACCTCGAAGAACGAGACCTGCGGCTTGACGACGGCGACCCGGCCCGCAGCGGCCTCGACCACGCGCAGGCCGAACTCGCGCACACCCGCGGCGGAGGCATCCAATCCCCACTCCGCAAGGAGGTGGGCATGCGGATCGATGCCGACGCACAGCTGGCCGTGCGTCGCCATCCCCGCACGGATGCGCTCGCCGAATGAGGTCATGCGCCCGCCCGATCCGCCGCGTACTCCTGCAGGCTCTTGACCTTGAAACCTTCGCGCAGCACCGGCAGGGCGCTGACGGCGGCGCCGAGCACGGCCATCGTGGTGAACAGCGCCTTGTCGCCCGCGACGGCGGCCGCGCGGATCTCGTAGCCGTCGGCGCGGGTGGCGCCGCCGGACGGGGTGTTCACGACGATGTCGATCTCGCCCGCGTTGATCAGGTCGACGATGTTGGTCTCGCCCGAGTCCTGCGTCTCCGAGTATTTGCCGACCACGCGCACGTCGATGCCGTTGCGCGAGAGGATCTCGGCCGTGCCCTCGGTCGCGACGAGATCGAAGCCGAGCTCCTGCAGGCGGTGCGCCGGCAGGATGACGGCGCGCTTGTCGGCGTCTGCGACCGAGATGAACACGGTGCCCGACTGCGGCATGCCGCCGTACGCGGCCTCCTGCGACTTCGCGAACGCGGTCGGGAAGTCGCGGTCGATGCCCATGACCTCGCCTGTCGAGCGCATCTCGGGGCCGAGCACCGAGTCGACGGTCTGGCCGTCGCGCGTGCGGAACCGCTTGAAGGGCAGCACGGCCTCCTTGACGGCGACGGGGGCGTCCAGCGGCACGCGCGAGCCGTCCTGCTCGGGCAGCAGCCCCTCCGCCTTCAGCTCGGCGATGGTGGCACCGGCCATGATGCGCGACGCCGCCTTCGCGAGCGGGATGCCGAGGGCCTTCGAGACGAACGGCACCGTGCGGCTCGCGCGGGGGTTGGCCTCGATCACGTAGAGCACGCCGGCCGAGATCGCGAACTGCACGTTCAGGAGCCCTCGCACGCCCACTCCTTCGGCGATGGCGCGCGTCGCCTCGCGGACGCGGTCGATGTCGGTGCGGCCGAGGCTCACCGGCGGCAGCGTGCACGACGAGTCGCCCGAGTGGATGCCGGCCTCCTCGAGGTGCTCCATGACGCCGCCGATGTAGAGCTCGTCGCCGTCGTACAGCGCGTCCACGTCGAGCTCGATCGCGTCGTCGAGGAAGCGGTCCACGAGCAGCGGCAGGCCGGGGCCGATGATCGCCTCGCCGGCGACGCGCACGAAGTAGTCGCGCAGCGCTTCGGTCGAGTACACGATCTCCATGCCGCGGCCGCCGAGCACGAAGCTCGGGCGCACCAGCACCGGGTACCCGATCTCCTCGGCGACCACGACGGCGCCCTCGACGTCGATCGCGGTGCCGTTGCGCGGCGCGACGAGTCCGGCGTCGTCGAGCAGGCGCGAGAAGAGCTCGCGCTCCTCGGCCAGATCGATCGCGGCGGGCTTGGTGCCGAGGATCGTGTAGCCGGCCTCCTCGATGCCCTTCGCGAGCCCGAGCGGCGTCTGGCCGCCGAGCTGGCAGATGACACCGAGGATCTTCCCCGACTGCGCCTCGGCGTGCAGCACCTCGAGGACGTCCTCGAGGGTCAGCGGCTCGAAGTACAGGCGGTCGGAGGTGTCGTAGTCGGTCGACACCGTCTCGGGGTTGCAGTTGACCATGACGGTCTCGTAGCCGGCGTCCGACAGCGCGAACGACGCGTGCACGCACGAGTAGTCGAACTCGACGCCCTGGCCGATGCGGTTCGGCCCCGAGCCGATGATGACGACCTTCGTGCGCTCCGACGGCGTGACCTCGGTCTCGAAGTCGTAGCTCGAGTAGTGGTACGGCGTCAGGGCCGGGAACTCCCCTGCGCACGTGTCGACGGTCTTGTAGACGGGACGGATGCCGAGACCATGACGGATGCCGCGTACCTGGGTCTCGCTGTCACCGCGCAGCTGCGCGACCTGGGCGTCGCTGAAGCCGTGCTCCTTCGCGATGCGGAGGGTGGCGGCATCCAGCTCGCCCGCCTTCGCGACGAAGTCGGCGACCTCGTTGATGAGGACGATCTGGTCGAGGAACCACGGGTCGATCTTGGTGGCCTCGAAGGCCTGCTCCACCGTGGCGCCCTTGCGGAGCGCCTGCTGCAGTACCACGATGCGGCCATCGGTGGGGGTCTTCGCGATCTCGAGGAGCTCGTCCACCGAACGGGGCTCGTCGCCCCAATGGAAGCTCGAGCCGCGCTTCTCGAGGGAGCGCAGCGCCTTCTGCAGCGCGGTCGCGTAGTTGCGGCCGATCGCCATCGCCTCGCCGACCGACTTCATGGTGGTCGTCAGCGTGGTGTCGGCGGCCGGGAACTTCTCGAAGTTGAAGCGCGGCACCTTGACGACGATGTAGTCGAGCGTGGGCTCGAAGCTCGCCGGCGTCACCTTGGTGATGTCGTTCGGGATCTCGTCGAGGCGGTAGCCGATCGCGAGCTTCGCAGCGATCTTCGCGATCGGGAAGCCGGTGGCCTTCGACGCCAGGGCCGACGAGCGCGAGACGCGCGGGTTCATCTCGATGACGATGATGCGGCCGGTCTTCGGGTCCACGGCGAACTGGATGTTGCAGCCACCGGTGTCGACGCCGACCGCGCGGATGATGTCGATGCCGATGTCGCGGAGCTTCTGGTACTCGCGGTCGGTCAGCGTGAGCGCGGGAGCGACGGTGATCGAGTCGCCGGTGTGGACGCCGACGGGGTCGACGTTCTCGATCGAGCAGACGACGACCGTGTTGTCGGCGGTGTCGCGCATGAGCTCGAGCTCGTACTCCTTCCACCCGAGGATCGACTCCTCGAGCAGGACCTCGTTCGTCGGCGAGTCGTGGAGGCCCGCGCCGCCGATGCGGCGGAGGTCGTCCTCGTCGTACGCGAAGCCGGAGCCGAGGCCGCCCATCGTGAACGACGGGCGCACGACGAGCGGGTAGCCGAGCTTCTCGGCGCCGGCGAGCAGCTCGTCCATCGTGTGGCAGATCACCGAGTCGGCGACGTCGGCGCCGGCGTCGAGCACCAGCTGCTTGAAGATCTGGCGGTCCTCGCCCTTGTTGATCGCCTCGAAGTCGGCACCGATGAGCTCGACGTCATACTTCTCGAGGATGCCGTGCTTGTGCAGGTCGATCGCCGCGTTGAGCGCGGTCTGACCGCCGAGCGTCGGCAGGATCGCGTCGGGCTTCTCCTTCGCGATGATCGTCTCGATCACGCGCCAGTTGATCGGCTCGATGTAGGTCGCGTCGGCGAAGTCCGGGTCGGTCATGATCGTCGCCGGGTTGGAGTTGACGAGGATGACGCGGACGCCCTCGTCGCGGAGCACGCGGCAGGCCTGCGTGCCGGAGTAGTCGAACTCGCACGCCTGACCGATCACGATCGGGCCGGAGCCGATGACGAGGACGGAGTTGATGTCGTCGCGCTTGGGCATTACTTCGCGGCCTTCTTCTCGAGGTTCGCGACGACGAGGTCGCGGAAGCGGTCGAACAGGTAGTTGGCGTCGTGGGGTCCGGCGGCGGCCTCGGGGTGGTACTGCACCGAGAAGGCCGGGATGTCGAGCGCCCGCAGGCCCTCGACCACCTGGTCGTTGAGGCCGACGTGGCTGACCTCGACCTTGCCGTAGCCGTTCGGGCTGTCGAACGAGCCCTCGACGGGTGCGTCCACGGCGAAGCCGTGGTTGTGCGCGGTGATCTCGACGCGGCCGGTGGCCTTGTCGAGGACCGGCTGGTTGATGCCGCGGTGGCCGAACGGCAGCTTGTACGTGTCGAGGCCGAGGGCGCGGCCGAGCAGCTGGTTGCCGAAGCAGATGCCGAAGAACGGCAGGCCGTCGTCGAGCACGCCGCGCAGCAGGTCGACATGGTCGCCCGATGCCGCCGGGTCGCCGGGGCCGTTCGAGTAGAACACCGCGACCGGGTCGATCGCGCGGATGCCGTCGATCGTGACGTCCTGCGGGAGCACGTGCACCTCGAAGCCGCGGGCGGCGAGGTTGTCGACCGTCGCCTGCTTGACGCCCAGATCGAGCACGGCGAGGTTGCCGATGCGCTCGCCCTTCGCGGGTGTGACCTCGGCGGCGGCCACCGAGACCTGTGCCGAGAGGTTCTGGCCGGCCATCTCGGGCGCCTCGCGCACCAGGCGCAGCTGCTCGTCCGGGTCGATCGCCGCGGCCTCGCCGGAGAAGATCGCGCCGCGCATGCTGCCCGCCGAGCGGATGTGACGAGTGATCGCGCGCGTGTCGATGCCGCTGATGCCGATCACGCCGTCGTTCACGAGCGCGTCGTCGAGCGACTCGTCGGCACGCCAGTTCGACACCACGCGGGAGGGGTCGCGGACGATGTAGCCCGACACCCAGATGCGGCGCGACTCGGGGTCTTCGTCGTTCATGCCGGTGTTGCCGATGTGGGGTGCGGTCTGGAGCACGATCTGGCCCGCGTACGAGGGATCAGTGAGGGTCTCCTGGTAGCCGGTCATGCCGGTGGCGAAGACCACTTCGCCGATGGTCGTGCCGAGGGCGCCGTAGGCGCGTCCGACGTGGCGGGTCCCGTCCTCGAGCACGAGGACGGCCGGGTCGGTCTGGAACAGGGAGGTCATGCGTCGGTTCCCGTCTGGGTCGGGGGAAGGATGCCGGCCACGGCGTCCGCGAGGGCGCGGGCCGAGGCATCCTGAGGTCGGAGATAGGAGTCGACGACGGTGCCGTCGTCGAGGCGCCACGCGAGGCGCACGAGGCCGTCGGGCTCGACCACGCGGTCGATCGCCACCGTCGCCTGTGCGACGTCCTCGATGCGGTCGGCCGCGAGGAACACGCGGGGTTTGCCGGTGAGATCGAGGGCGACGCCGGCGTCGGTGACCGTCACGTCGGAGCGCGAGCGGAAGGCGAGGCCGCCGATGGCGAGGCGCTCGAGCGGCTCGTCGTGACGCGTGGTCGCGACGTAGAGCGTCGGGAACGCCGAGAGCGTCGCGGCGCCCGCGGGGATCTCGCCGACAGGCGCGACCAGCGCGGCGTCGCGCCGCGTTCGTCGCCACCACGCCCACACCAGCACGCCCAGCAGCGCGATGGTGACCGCGACCATGACGCCGAGAGCGGCCTCACGGGTCATGCGCGAACCCCCGGGGTGTCGAGCAGAGCGCCGTCGGCGACCGTGACGGTGCCCTGGTGCAGGGTCCAGCGGACGTCGCCCGGGAGCTCACGGCCGAGGTACGGCGAGTTCACGCTCCGGCCGCGCAGGTCGTCGGTCGTGAAGGTGCGGCGCGGCGACGGGTCGTAGAAGGCGAGCGACGCCGGCTGCCCCTTGGTGAGCGGAGTGCCGTGACCGGTGAGGCGGCCGATGCGGGCGGGCTCGCGCGACATGACACGCGCGACGTCGCCCCACGTGATGAGGCCGGTGTCGACCATCGACTGCTGCACGACGCGCAGCGCGCTCTCGAGGCCGACCATGCCGTTCGCGGCCGCGTGCCACTCGCACGCCTTGGCCTCGGCGGGGTGCGGCGCGTGGTCGGTCGCCACGATGTCGATCGTGCCGTCGGCGAGGCCCTCGCGCACGGCGAGCACGTCCTCCTCACGGCGCAGCGGCGGATTGACCTTGAAGCGGGCGTCGTAGTCGCGCACCAGCTCGTCGGTGAGGAGCAGGTGGTGGGGGGTGACCTCTGCCGTGACATTCACGCCGCGGCGCTTGGCCCAGCGGATGATCTCGACCGACCCGGCGGTCGAGAGGTGGCACACGTGCAGGCGCGAGCCGACGTGCTCGGCCAGGAGCACGTCGCGCGCGATGATCGACTCCTCCGCGACCGCGGGCCAGCCCGCGAGGCCGAGCTCGGCCGACACGGCGCCCTCGTTCATCTGAGCGCCCTCGGTGAGGCGAGGGTCCTGGGCGTGCTGCGCGATGACGCCGTCGAACGCCTTCACGTACTCCAGCGCTCGCCGCATGATCAGCGGGTCCCAGACGCAGAAGCCGTCATCGCTGAAGACGCGGACCCTCGCGCGCGAGTCGGCCATGGCGCCGAGCTCGGCGAGCCGCTCGCCCTTCTGACCCACCGTGACCGCGCCGATCGGCTGCACCGTCACGAATCCGGCGGCCTCGCCCAGGGCGAGCTCCTGCTCGACGACACCCGCGGTGTCGGCCACCGGCGAGGTGTTGGGCATCGCGAACACGGCGGTGTACCCGCCGGCCGCGGCGGCGCGCGAGCCGGTGAGGATCGTCTCGGATGCCTCGTACCCGGGCTCGCGCAGGTGCGTGTGGAGGTCGACCAGACCCGGCAGCAGCACCAGGCCGTCGACGTCGATCTCGGTCGCGCCGGCGCGGCTGATGTCACCGCCGATGGCGGCGATGACGCCGTCCTCGACGAGGACGTCGGCGGCGGTCGATCCTTCGACCAGCGCTCCGCGGAAGAGAAGGGTCTCGCTCATCGGGTGTTCTCCTTCTCTGTGCCGTCCGGGGCGGGGGCATCCGCCGTGGACGTGGTCTCGGCCGGGGTGCGCTCCGCGCCCGCCAGCAGCAGGTAGAGCGCGGCCATGCGCACCGAGACGCCGTTGGCGACCTGCTCGAGCACGGTCGAGCGCGGCGAGTCAGCGGCTTCTGCGGAGATCTCCAGGCCCCGGTTCATGGGTCCGGGGTGCATGACAATGCTATCCGCTCCCAGTTCCTGAAGTCGGCGCGCGTCGAGGCCCCAGCGGCGTGAATACTCCCGTTCAGTGGGGAAATACGCCGCGTTCATGCGCTCCAGCTGGATGCGCAGCATCATGAGTGCGTCGGGGCCCGCGGCGATCGCCTCGTCGAGGTCGTAGAGCACTTCGACCGGCCAGCGCGACATGTCCTGGGGCACGAGCGTGGGCGGCGACACCAGGGTGACGCTCGCGCCGAGCGTATTCAGCAGCCATACGTTCGAGCGCGCGACCCGCGAGTGCAGCACGTCGCCGACGATCGTGACCTTGACGCCGGCGAGGTCGCGCCCGCGGCTGTCATCGCGGAAACGGCGCTTGCGGATGGTGAACGCGTCGAGCAGGGCCTGCGTCGGGTGCTCGTGCGTCCCGTCGCCGGCGTTGACGACGCCCGCGCTGATCCAGCCGCTCGTGGCGAGCGTGCGCGGCGCTCCGGAGGCGCCGTGGCGGATGACGACGGCATCCGCGCCCATCGCCTGCAGCGTCTGCGCGGTGTCCTGGAGGGACTCGCCCTTCGAGACGCTCGAGCCCTTCGCGGAGAAGTTGATGACGTCGGCCGACAGCCGCTTCGCGGCCGCCTCGAACGAGATGCGCGTGCGCGTGGAGTCCTCGAAGAACAGGTTGACGACGGTCTTGCCGCGCAGTGTCGGGAGCTTCTTGACCTCGCGCTGCTGCGTGTCGGCCATGTCCTCCGCGACGTCGAGGATGCGCAGTGCGTCCTCGCGGGAGAGGGTCTGGGTGTCGAGCAGGTGCCTCATGACTCGATCGTCACCTCCTCGACGCCGTCGGTCTCGGCCAGGCGCACGTTCACGCGCTCGTCGCGCGAGCTGGGCAGGTTCTTGCCGACGAAGTCCGGTCGGATGGGCAGCTCGCGGTGCCCGCGGTCGACCAGCGTCGCCAACCGGACCGCGGCGGGTCGCCCGATGTCCTGCAGGGCATCGAGGGCGGCACGGATGCTGCGACCCGAGAAGAGCACGTCGTCCACGAGCACGACGACCTTGCCGTCGATGCCTCCGGCAGGGATCTGCGTCGGCTGCGGCGCGCGGGTCGGATTGCGATGCAGGTCGTCGCGGTACATCGTGACGTCGAGCGATCCGACCGGGATGGGGGCGCCGCCGAACTCGGCGACGAGCGCGCCGACGCGGTGGGCGAGGGTGACGCCGCGAGTGGGGATGCCGAGGAGGACCAGTCCCTCCGGGCCTTTGTTGGACTCGAGGATCTCATGGGAGATCCGAGTCAGGGCCCGGGCGATGTCGGCCTCGTGCAGCACGGTGCGCGTGCTCATCCGCCGCTCCCTTCTCCGCCTCACGGGACGGTGTTAAAGGTTGCTGTGATCGTCGTCCAGTCTACGACACGGCGAAGGCCGGACCCGAACCGGGTCCGGCCTTCGCCGAGTCGTGCGCGCGGGTCAGCGGCGCGCGGGTCCGCGCAGCACGCGGGAGGCCACGACGAGCGCCGCCGCGATCAGCACGACGTTCTTGAAGATGTACTGGCCCGTGAGCGTCGGGCCGACAGGGCCGAAGACCTCCGCGGGCAGCAGCACGATCGGCGACAGGATGCCCACGAACGCGAGGGCGAGCACCACCAGGCCGACGCGGGCGAAAGCGCCGCCGGCGATGAGGAGCGCACCTGCGGCGACCTCGATGACCGCGGTGGCGACGAGCGCGGCCTGCCCGCTCACCAGGCCGAACGTGAGCTTCTCCCACGTGCGGCTGACGAGGGCCTCGACCGGGCTCAGGCCCGGGAAGAACTTGAGAGCGCCGAAGACGAGGAACACCGCGCCGAGGGCGACGCGCAGTGCCGGGATGCTCCAGCGCTGCAGCGAGGCCTTCACCGCGGCCTCGGCGCGGGCCTCCCACGCGAGGACGGCGCTGAGCGGGTTCGGGCGAACGGTGGACGCGGGGACGACGCCGCCGGCGCCGTGGATGGGAACGGTGGTCATGGCGTGATTCCTTCGGGTTCTGATCGCCCGCGATCGCGGGCACGGTGATCAGGACCCGCCGGGGACACGGGGTGATACGAACGGGCGCAGATCAGCGCCCACCCCACACAAGAACCGACGGGAGAACCCTGGCGTGTTGTGGAGGATCTACAACACGCCGGCGTTCCGGGTTCGTCAGGCCGCGGGGCTCGTCGCCGCTCGGTACAGGTCGTCCTCGACCTGGGACGCCCGGATCGGGTGCCCCTGGCTCGTCAGGCACTTCCCGCTCGCGAGGTCCCACTTCCAGTCGTGGAGGGAGCACGTGAGCACGCCGTCCTCGATCTTCCCCGTCTTCGTGAGATCGGCGCGCAGGTGCGGGCAGCGGCGCTGCACGATCCAGTCGCCGAGCTGAGCGTCCTCGGTCTGGTCCGTCTGCTCGGCGTACCAGTTCTCGACGTACTCGATGCGGTCCCGCGAGAGGCACTTGAGGAAGGTGGTGAGGAACTCGTTGAACTTGCCGCTGCGGCCGACCGAGAACTGCATCGACAGGAAGATCGAGTTGGACCAGTCGATCTCGTGGTCGGCGATGTTTGTCGAGACCAGATCCGCGGGGATCGTGTACCAGTAGATGCACTCGTCGCCGTCGGCGTACTCGCGCACCTTCGCCTTCGGGAAGTCCACCACCATGTCGAGCTCGCCGATGCGGAAGCGCACCACACCGCCGACGCCGTTGCGGATCGTGCGGGCGCGCCGCAGCAGCGGCTCCCACCACTCCTTGATCGCCGCGAGCATCTCGTCCGGCGGGAGCACGGCGGCGCGCGTGGCCTCCTCCGCGCGCACCTCGTCCTGGCGCGCGTCGCGCTGCTCGGCGAGATAGGCCCACTTGTCGTCGAAGATGCGGTCGATCTCGGACTGCGTGTAGAGCGTCTGCGTGACCGAGATCTCGCCGCCGTTCAGCTCCACGACCGTGCCGGGCACGAACTCGTACCCCTTCTGCTCAGGACGCAGCTCCGCCATGTGCGCGAGGAACTGCCGCTGGTCGGTGAAGATCGAATCGTCGTCGATGCCGTAGCCGTTGTACATGAACAGCTCCTCGCGGAGGAACATCGGCGGCCCCGCCATCGGGAAGACGTGCTCGGCGTCGACCTTCTCGATGTAGTACATGGCGCGCTTGTTCTGCGCGTCGCGCTTGAGCTTCGCGAAGTTCTGCTTGGCGTCCTGGGGAAGGTCGTAGACCATCGGCCACCAGATCGCACCCGACACCTGCGTGAAGTACGCCTCGGGCTTGGAGAACGACATCAGCTTCTCGAGGTCGAGCGGGTGCGAGTCGTTCTGGTTCAGGATGCTGGCGGTGCCGTCGTCGACCGAGAGCGACGAGTCGCCGATCGGGCCGTCGCTCGGCGCCCGCAGCGGAGTGACCATGACCTTCAGGTCGCCGAACTCCAGCGGCACGCCGGCCTGCGTGTAGACGATGTTGTCGTAGCCGAGCTTGCGGAGATCCTGCTCGAGGTCGTCCGTCGGGTAGTCCGGCAGCAGCACCTTGATGGTCTTCGGCACGTGCTTCTGCATGAGCGCGGGGTCGAAGTGGTCGCGGTGGCGGTGGGAGATGTAGAGGAAGTCGGCCTTGCCGTAGGTCGACCAGTCGAGCGCCCGGTTGTCGGGGAACGGGAACCATGACCCGAAGAAGGTCGGCCCGATCACCGGGTCGCAGAGGATGCTTCCTCCCGCCGTCTCGATGAACATTCCGGCGTGGCCGAGGCCCGTGATGCGCATGGGGTTGCCCTCCTGTCGAACCAGACGAGTCTAGGTGAGGCTCGCGGGCCGCACCGGACCGCCCGCCGTGCAAAACCGGATCCGGTCGCCGGTGACGTCGGGGATCAGTCGTCGAAGAGCCCGCGGATGTCGTCGGCGGTGAGCGCCTGCCCGAACAGCGCGTCGTCGTCCATCACCGAGCGGAACAGCCGCGCCTTGCGCTGCTGCAGCGCCATGACCTTCTCCTCGATCGTGCCGTTCGCGATGAGCCGGTACACCATCACGCTGCGGTGCTGGCCGATGCGGTGCGCACGGTCGACAGCCTGCGCCTCGGCGGCGGGGTTCCACCAGGGGTCGAGAAGGAACACGTAGTCCGCCTCGGTCAGCGTCAGGCCGAACCCGCCGGCCTTGAGGCTGATGAGGAACACCGGCGCCTCTCCCCCGCGGAACGCGGCGACGGCGGCGTCGCGGTCGCGTGTCGATCCGTCGAGGTACGCGTATGGGATGCCGCGTGCCTCGAGCTCCTTCGCGACCAGGCCCAGGAACGAGGTGAACTGGCTGAAGACGAGGGCGCGGTGCCCCTCGGCCAGCGCCTCGTCGAGCTGTTCGAAGAGCGCGGCGAGCTTGCTCGGGGCGATGCTCGCGTGCGCCGGGTCCACGAGCTCGGGCGCCAGGCTCAGCATGCGCAGGAGCGTCAGGGACCGGAAGACGATGAACCGGTTGCGGTCGAGGTCCTCGAGGAGGCCCAGCACCTTCTGGCGTTCGCGCTGCAGCACGGTGTCGTACAGGGCGCGATGGGCGGCGCCCAGCTCGATGCGCACCTCCTGCTCCTGCTTGGCGGGGAGGTCGGCGGCGACGAGCTCCTTCGTGCGACGCAGCACGAGCGGACGGATGCGGCGTCGCAGCCGCGCGAGGCGGCCGGCGCGGTACGCGCCGCCCTCCTGGTTCTCGGGGACCTTGCCCTTCTCGATCGGCCCCACGTACTCCTCGCGGAACCGCCGGCTCGAGGCGAACAGCCCCGGTGCCGTCAGCGAGAGCAGCGCCCACAGCTCGGTGAGGCTGTTCTCGAGGGGTGTGCCCGTGACGGCGAAGACGACGTCGGCCGGCAGATCGCGCGCGGCGCGATACGCCTTGGTCTGGCTGTTCTTCACGAACTGCGCCTCGTCGAGGATGAGGCCCGCCCACGGCGCCGCGCCGAACTCGCGCTCGTCGAGCCGGAGCAGGGTGTACGACGTGACGACGATGTCGGCCGAGGCCGCGGCATCCGTCACCGTCGTTCCGCGCTTCGCGCGCGTCGCGTCGACGACGGCGACCCGCAGATCGGGCGTGAAGCGCGCAGCCTCGCTGCGCCAGGTCGAGAGAACCGACGTCGGCGCCACGACGAGGAACGGCCGCGTCTCGCCGGACTCCCGGGCGTGGGCGATGAGGGCGAGCAGCTGGAGCGTCTTGCCGAGGCCCATGTCGTCGGCGAGGATGCCGCCGAGGCGGTGCTCCCACAGGAAGGCGAGCCAGTCGTACCCCACGCGCTGGTAGGGGCGCAGATCGGCGCGGAGGCCCGCGGGCATCGGGGCGGCGGGCACGCCGTCGGCATCGCGCAGCGCCTCCACGGTCGCGCGCCACGACACGGCGGGCTGCGCCTCGTCGGCCAGGTCCTCGAAATCGGCCCACAGCGCCGTCTGGTACCGGCTGATGCGGGGTCCGGTCTCCCATTCCTCGAGCGCTCCGGCCTCGTCGATGAGGTCGCGCAGGCGCTGCAGCGACGGATGCGAGAGCGAGAAGTACGCGCCGTCGCTCAGCAGGATCTTCTTGCGCCCGCGCGACAGCGCCGTGAACAGCGTGCCGAACGGGATGCGGCGGCCGTCGATCGTCACCACGACACCCAGGTCGAACCAGTCGGGATCGTTCGTCTCGACCGTCGTGACGTCGATGCGCGGATCGCCGGCGAGCTCCCGGTACTGCGGCCTCTCCCCCGAGATCTCGACGCTGACGTCGGCGTCGGCTTCGAGAAGCGGCAGCAGGCGCGACGCGAACTCCGCCGCGTCGAGGCCCGTGAGCGTGTCGGCGGAGACGAAGTCGACGGGCGCGTGGTCGCGCCACAGCGCCTCGACGCGGCCGCGGATCGCCGTCTCGGCCGCGGCGTCACGATCCTCTCCGGTCGAGTCGAGCCCCAGCAGGTCGCCGTCGCCGTACCGCCACGAGAGCGTGTACACGAGCCGGTGGTTCGGCTCGAAATGCACACGCGCGACGAGCCGCGGCCGCGGCGGCGGGGCGATGTCGAGGCCCGGCGCCTCGATCTCGACCCGGCGCGCGATCCGCGGCAGGTGGTCGCGGACGAACTCCTCGGCCTCCGGACCCGGCACGACGACGGCATCACGCGCGGCGAGGAGCGCGGGAACCGGGTCCGGCAGGTCCACTGCGGCGAGGACGAGGGCGATGCGCTCGCGCTCGACGGCGAACCGGTACACGCCGGTGCGTCCGACCGGGCGCAGGGCGGCGGCATCCGCGCGCTCGCCGTCGATCGTGACGACGGGCGCGATCTCGAGCCCGCGGCCGGTGTGGTGCGCCTGGACGGTCACGGTCGCCGAGGTCGCGAGGGCGACCGCCGTGGTGCGCTTGGTGGCGACGAGCGGGATGCCGCGGTCCGCCGCCGTCGACAGATGCGGCCAGAGCAGGCTCGACTCGATGTCGTCGAGGGTGAGCCACTCCGAGACGTCGGAGAACGCCCCGAACGAGCGGACGTCGCGGCCGATGCTGTGCAGCTCCGCGAACCACCGCGCCTGCGCGGGGTCGTAGGTGGTGGTCGGCCGGCGCAGCGCGTCCCACGAGACCCCGCCCTTGATCCACGTGTCGGAGCGGGCCGAGCGCTCGAGCGGGCGCAGGCCGACGAGCACATCCGCCCCGTGCTGGTGCAGGCTGCGCGGTGTCGCCGACTCGACGCGCGCCGGTGCCCAGGTCGACGCGCCGCGCCGGATGCGCTGCCGGAGCTCGACGCCGAGGGCGAGCGCGGTGCGGGCCCGCTCGGCCGCCGCGGCAGGGGTGAACACGTCGCGCCACGAGGAGCCGCGGTCGGCTGCGGGCGCGGCGGAGGCGAGCCGGTTGCTCGCGAGAAGCGTCGCGACCGTGTGCTTGCAGTCGAACTGCACCGGGCACGTGCAGGACGTCGCCGCGATGGGATGATCGACGCGCTGCGGATCGAGCCTCACGCGGCACCGGTACGTCCGGCCGCCGCTGCCGGCCACCACCGCTTCGATGACCGAGGTGAGCGGGTCCCACTCGAGGCGCTCGACGGCGCCGTCGGCGAAGTAGCCGACGCCGCGCTCGTAGGTGCCGCTGTCGACGAACCGGCGGATGTGCCCGGGGTCGACGAACGGAGGGGGTCCGGCCGACGACGGGGTCACGGCATCCATCCTGCCCGCTCCCGCCGACACCCGGACGGGCGCCTGCTCGTCGTCAGCTCGCGCGCGCGATGCGGGCGAGGACGCCGTGCACGAAGGGGCCCGACTCGTCGGACGAGAACTCCTTGACGAGCTCGACCGCCTCGTCGATCGCGACCGCGGTGGGCACCTCGTCGTTGTAGAGGATCTCCCACGCGCCGATGCGCAGCACGGCACGGTCGACCGCGGGCATGCGGGCGAGCGTCCAGTCCTTCGCGAACGTCGTGATCTGCTCGTCGATGGCGTCCTGGTTGTCGATCACGCCGTCGACGATCTCGCGCGCGTAGAGCCATGAAGCCTGACGCGCCGGCTCGTTGGCCGCGCGCTTCGCCTCGGCCGCGAGCACCGTCGCGGGCTCGTCGCCGCGCACGTCCGCCTGGAACAGGATGTCGAGAGCGCGCTTGCGCGCCTTCGTACGGGCACTCATCTGTCAGCGACCGCCGACGTCAGTTGACGCGGCCGAGGTAGTCGCCCGTGCGGGTGTCGACCTTGACCTTGGTGCCGGTCTCGACGAACAGCGGAACCTGGATCTCGTAGCCGGTCTCGACGGTGGCGGCCTTGGTGCCGGCCGACGAGCGGTCGCCCTGCAGGCCCGGCTCGGTGTACGTGATCTCGAGGACGACGGATGCCGGGAGCTCGACGTACAGCGGGTTGCCGTTGTTGAGGGCGATCTGCACCTGCTGGTTCTCGAGCAGGAAGTGGGCCGCGTCGCCGACGGTCGCCGCGCCGACGTTGATCTGGTCGTAGTCCTCGACGTCCATGAACACGAAGTTGTCGCCGTCGTTGTAGAGGTAGGTGAAGTCGCGGCGGTCGACGTTCTCGATGTCGATCTTCGCGCCCGCGTTGTAGGTGCGGTCGACGACCTTGCCCGAGACGACGTTCTTGAGCTTCGTGCGGACGAAGGCGCCGCCCTTGCCCGGCTTGACGTGCTGGAACTCGATGACGTTCCAGAGCTGTCCGTCGATCGACAGGACGACGCCGTTCTTGATGTCTGCGGTGGAAGCCATGAGGGTACGAATCCGTTTCGTTGAAGTGCGTGGAGGCGATCGCTGCCCCGTGAACGAGCTCAGGGGTCGGATATGCCGACGTTCGATTCTACGGGATGCCTGGTCCCCGGCCGATTCGTCAGCCCTCGGCCTGCCCGGTGAGGATGTCGATGAGGCGCGCGACCGCCGTCGCGTAGCCGGGCACACCCTCCCCGATCACGTGGACCACGGCGACATCGGCGACGTACGAGTGGTGGCGGAACTCCTCGCGCGCCATCACGTCCGAGATGTGCACCTCGGCCACCGGCAGGGCGACGCCCGAGAGGGCGTCGCGCAGCACGACCGAGGTGTGGGTCAGGCCGCCGGGGTTGATGACGATGCCGGCGCAGTCCTGGCGCGCGTCGTGGATCGCGTCGAGGAGGACCCCCTCGTGGTTGCTCTGGACGGCCCGCACCTCGAAGCCACGCCGGGCGGCAGCATCCGTGGCCACCTGCACGACGTCCGCCAGTGTCTCGGTGCCGTAGATCCCGGGCTCCCTGGTGCCCAGCAGGTTCAGGTTGGGGCCGTTGACGAGCAGGAGGCGACGAGGGGCGGTCATGCTCGCACGATATCAGCGCGCGCGGCACCGGCTCGCTGTGCGGAGAGCCGGACGGGAGCGTTGCCGGCGCCGTACCCGTCGTACCTGCCGCGGCGCTCGACGAACTCGCAGAACAGGTCGCCGACGGTCGCGGTGTAGAAGTGCAGGTACTCGCCCTGTGCGTCGCGGTCGAAGACGAGGTCGAGCTCGCGGAGCGTCTCGAGGAACCCGTCGTCGAGGTCGAATCGAGCCGAGAGATCCTCGTAGTAGTTGCGCGGGATCGGCAGCGGGTGCAGTCCTCTCACCTTGGCGGCACGCGCGAGCGCCACGATGTCGTCACACGCGAAGGCGACGTGCTGCGGCATGGCGGCCGGCCGCCCCGACAGGATCGGCGGCGACACGTTGAGCGGGATGCGGATGGCGCCGTCCGGGGACTGGATGACGCGGCTCTGCACGAGGCCCTGGGGGCTCGCCACCTCGGTCGAGCTCGCCGTCGGGAGTTCCAGCACCGAGGAGAAGAACAGGATCGCCTCATCGACGACCTGCCAGGGCTGACCGAGGCTCACGTGGTCGACGGCGATGATGGGACTGGAACGCAGGGGTTCGCCGTGCTCGAACTCGGCGGCCCACGTCGGCTCGGTCTCGGTGCCGCGCGACGACCAGAAGATCTCGGTGCCGTCCGGCGCCGTGCCGCCGTCGAGCAGCTGCTCCCCCGCGTACGTGCGGCGGTAGGCGAAGGGCGTGCCGAGCTCGGCGGCCCGCTCGGTGAGCGCGGCGGCGTCCGGGACGTCGAACCCGACCGCCGCGATGTGCGGGTCGAGGTCGCGGGCGTGCTGCTCGTTGAGCACGACGCGGGCGTCTCCGGCCGTCCACAGCGTGACGGGCTTCGTGCGGTGCTTGCCGCGCGGCGTGAACCCGACCGTCTCCAGGAGCGCCTCGATGCTCGAGGTGTCCTCGGCCTTGATCTCGACGAAGTCGAAGCCCACGGGCGTGCCGCCGTCGGCGAGCGTCTCGAAGTCGGCCGGCGCGGCGCTTCCGAGCTCCCGCGCGACGGCGTCTTCGAGCCAGCGCAGGGACCGGCGCGCGTGGACGGCGGTCCCGCTCACGTCGACCTGCCGGAAGGTGTCGTTGAAGACCTCGAGGGACACCGGGCCCTCGTAGCCGGCGCGCAGAACGTGGGTGAGGAAGCGTGTCAGATCGAAGCTCCCCTCGCCGGGGAAGAGGCGATGGTGGCGGCTCCAGGAGAGGACGTCCATCGAGAGCGCGGGCGCATCGGCGAGCTGCAGGAAGAAGATGCGGTCGCCGGGGATGTCTTCGATCGCCGCAGGGTCGTGGCCGCGCGACAGGATGTGGAAGGAGTCGAGGCAGACGCCGACCGCCGGGTGGTCGGCGAGCTGCACGATCCGCCATGCGCGGCGGTAGTCGTCGACGTACTTGCCCCACGCCAGCGCCTCGAAGGCGATCCGGATGCCGTGCTCCTGGGCGAGATCCCCCAGCCGGCGAAGCTGGGAGGCCGAGACCGCATCGTCGTCGACCGTCGCGGTCGCCACGTTGCTGCAGCAGAGCACGACCTCGATCCCCATCCGCCGCATGAGGGAGAACTTCGCCGCCGCGCGCCGCAGCACGTCCTCGAACGCATCGTCGTCGACGCCCTCGACGTCGCGCATCGGCTGGTACAGGTCCAGCGTCAGCCCGAGGCGCGCCGCGAGAGCACGCACCTCCTCGGGGCTCTCCGGCGCCGACACCAGGTCGGGCTCGAAGATCTCGACGCCGTCGAAGCCCGCTGCGGCCGCCGCATGCAGCTTCTCGACCAGCGTCCCGCTCATGCACACCGTCGCGATGGAGGTCCTCATGGCGTCACAATGTACCAGTCGGTACATTGTGACGCACCCCCTTCCTCACAAGCGCCGCGTGCGCCGCCCACTATCCTGGCGATCGTGCCCCCCGTTACACGCGATGCCGAGAGGACTCGAGCCGAGCTTCTCGCGGTCGCGACCGAGGTCTTCGCCGAGGAGGGCTACTCCGGAGCCCGCGTCGACGACATCGCCGAGCGCACACGCACGACGAAGCGGATGATCTACTACTACTTCGGCGGCAAGGAGCAGCTCTACCTCGCGGTGCTCGAGAATGCCTATCAGGGTATCCGGGAGGCCGAGCAGGCGATCGACGTGGACCACACGGATCCCGTCGCGGCGATCCGTCAGCTCGCCGAGCTCACGTTCGACCACCACGTCACGCACGACGCCTTCATCCGGCTCGTGGCCATCGAGAACATCCATCGCGGCGAGTTCATCCGGCGGATCGACTCGCTCCGCACGCTCGCGCAGCCCGCGAAGACCCTTCTCGACGAGATCCTCGAACTCGGCCGCGCCGCGGGTGTCTTCCGCGAGGATGTCGATGCGATCGACGTCCACCTCGTCATCAGCGCCTACTGCGTGTTCCAGATCGCGAACCAGTACACGTTCGGCTACCTCTTCGACGTGTCGTTCACCGATCCCGAACGCCGCAACCACCTGCGATCCCTCATCGGCGACGTCGTCGTCGGCTGGCTCACGAACGCTCCGCGCTAGCCGGCGCCCCCGCCGCCGCCTCACTCGAGCCCGCTCTCGCGCCGCGGTATCCGCCGAGCTCCAGAAACCCGCTCGCTCTTGACATCGACGATCTGTCGTGGTTTTCTCTGAACGTACCAGTTAGTACATAGACGTACCGGTCGGACGAAGGAGTGCCATGAGCCAGTCACCGCCGTATCTCGTCGGGCTCGTCGGAACGGGCGTGACCCCTTCCCTGACGCCGGCGATGCACATGGCCGAAGCCCGTGCCCTCGGCCTCGACTACGTGTACCGGACCATCGACCTCACGACCCTCGGCCTTGCGCCCGACCAGCTGCCCGACATCCTCGCGTGGGCGCGGCGCCTCGGCTTCGACGCCCTCAACGTCACCCACCCGTGCAAGCGCCTCGTGCTCGAGTACCTCGACCGCGTCGAGCCGCTCGCCCTGGCGCTCGGCTCGGTCAACACCGTGCTCTTCACCGACCAGGGGCTCGTGGGTCACAACACCGACACCACCGGGTTCGAGACGGCGTTCCGCACGGGGCTTCCGCGCGCGGCGGTCGACGACGTGACGCTGCTGGGGGCGGGCGGTGCCGGCTCCGCCGTCGCAGACGCCCTGCTCCGCGTCGGGACCCGCCGCCTCACGGTCGTCGACATCGACGCCGAACGGGCGGAGGAGCTCGCGACCGACCTGGCGCGTCGTCATGCGGTCGAGGTGGGCCACGCCACGACGGACGCGCTCCCCAGCCTCCTCGCGTCGGCATCGGGGCTGGTGCACTGCACGCCGACCGGCATGAAGGAGCACCCGGGAATGCCGTTCTCCCCCGACCTGCTGCGGCCCGAGCTGTGGGTCGCCGACATCGTCTACCGGCCCCTCGACACCGCGCTTCTGCGCGCTGCCCGCGACGCCGGCTGCGCCACGCTCGACGGCGGAAGGATGGCGGTCCACCAGGCCGTCGACGCCTTCCGCCTGATCACGGGCCACCAGCCCGACCCCGACCGCATGATCCGCCACTTCCACGACCTCGTTGCGCCGCACCCCGTGCCGGCGTGACACTCACTAGAGAAGGACGACCGATGACCACCACCGCAACGACGCGGAAGACTCCCGTGAAGGCGGCTGTCGCCAGCTTCATGGGCAGCGCCGTGGAGTACTACGACTTCTTCCTGTTCGGCTCCGCCGCAGCGCTCATCTTCCCCACCGTCTTCTTCCCGTCCGACAACCAGGCAGCCCTCGTCATGTCGTTCGCGACGTTCGGCTTCGCCTACATCGCGCGGCCGGTCGGCGCCGTCATCCTCGGCCACTTCGGCGACCGCATCGGCCGGCAGAAGGTCCTCATGTTCACCCTGCTGCTCATGGGCATCTCGACCTTCACGATCGGCTGCCTACCGGGCTACGAGCAGATCGGCTGGGCCGCCCCGGCGCTGCTGGTGCTGTGCCGGCTCATGCAGGGCCTCTCGGCCGCCGGCGAGCAGGCGGGCGCGTCGTCGCTCACGCTGGAGCACGCGCCCGACGACCGCCGGTCGTTCTTCACGTCGTGGACCCTCACGGGCACCCAGGGCGGCCAGATCCTCGCCGCGCTGATCTTCATCCCGGTCGTCGCGCTCCCCGACGAGATCAAGTACACGTGGGGCTGGCGCGTGCCGTTCTGGCTGAGCGCGGTCGTGGTGCTCGTCGCCTTCTTCATCCGGCGGACCCTGCACGAGACGCCGGAGTTCGAGCAGGCGAAGGCGGAAGGACGGATCGCACGGATGCCGCTCATCCCGCTCCTGCGCGACCACTGGCGCGACGTGCTCCGCGTCATCTGCTGCGCGTTCATCGCCGCCGTCTCGACGGTGTTCGGCAACCTCGCCATCGCGTACGGCGTGGAGGTCGGGCTGAACGCCGCCATCACGCTCTGGCTCGTCGTCGTCGCCAACCTCGTCGCGATCGGCACGCAGCCGCTGTTCGGTGCTCTGGCCGACCGCATCGGCCGCAAGCCGGTGTTCATCTACGGCGCGCTCTCGTCGGCGGTGTTCATGCCCTTCTACATGCTGTCGATGGGGGCGGGGAACGAGTTCGTGACGTTCCTGCTCGCGGTGCTCACCTTCTCGTTCGGGTACGCCGCCGCGAACGCCGTGTGGCCGTCGTTCTACGGCGAGATGTTCAGCACGCGCGTGCGGTTCTCGGGCATGGCGATCGGCACGCAGCTCGGCTTCCTCATGGCGGGCTTCGCCCCGTCGATCGTCACGGCGCTGGGCGGCGTGCAGCAGGGCGGCTGGGTCGTCATCAGCGTCTTCACCGCGGTGATCTCGCTCATCGCGACCGTCAGCGCCCTCACGGCACGCGAGTCGAAGAGCATCCCCACGGCCGAGCTCGGTCTGCGCTCCGAGAAGCGCGAGGAGCTCGTGCCGGCCGTCTGAGCACAGCGGCCGCTGAGCGCAGCGGCCGTCACAGGCCCCGTCCCGCTGAGCGGGGCGGGGCCTTCGTGGTCACGGCAGGGGGCGCGCCATCACGATCTCGGGACCGATGACGCTGGTGAACGTCTCGCCCGTGGGCACGAACCCGGCTCGGCGATACGCGCCCTGGGCGCGGGGGTTGTCGCGGTGCACGTCGAGGCTGAGCCGGGTGAGCCCGAGCGCGGTCACCCATTCCGCGGCGGCGGCGAGCAGGAGGTCGATCGCCCCCGTGCCCCGATGAGCCGGGTTGACGTAGACGCCGACGACATCCGCCCGACGGTCGTCGACGAAGCGGCCCAGGTGATCGGTCTGCCCGGTCGCGCGGATGAGCACCGAGAGGCTGCCCACCCACACGTCGTCCACCACCGCCACGAACTGCGCGGCGGTCTCGCTCCCGGCGGCCAGTTCGGCGCGCTCGCGCCAGAACTGCTCCGAGCGGGCCGCGACCTGCGCCGGGGTCTCGAGGAAGGCGATGTTCGCGTCGGGATCGCTCGTGGATTCGAGCCGCAGCTCGCGCACCGCGTGCCACTCGTCGGAGCGGATGCGGCGCACGACCACGGTGCTCACCCCGCGACCTCCTGGTACGCGGCGAAGAGCAGCGACTCGTCCGGCGCCTGCAAGACGGTGGGCTTGGCGATGTCGTCGAGCACGATGAAGCGCAGCATTCCGCCGCGGCTCTTCTTGTCGCGCTGCATCGTCGACAGCAGCTGGGGCCACGCGCCGGGGCGGTAGCTCGTCGGCAGTCCGAGCGACTCGAGGATGTCGCGGTGGCGCTGGGCGGCGGCATCCGGAAGCCGGCCTGCGAGGCGCGACAGCTCGGCGGCGAACACCATGCCCACGGAGATCGCGGCGCCGTGACGCCAGCGATAGCGCTCGGCGTGCTCGATGGCGTGGCCCAGGGTGTGGCCGTAGTTGAGGATCTCGCGCAGACCCGCCTCGCGGAGGTCCTCCCCCACGACGCGCGCCTTCATCTCGATGGCGAGCTCGATGGTGCGACGGAACGCGTCGCTCTGCGGGTCCACGGCGTTCTCGGGATCGGCCTCGATCAGCTCGAGGATCTCGGGCGCCCAGATGAAGCCGGCCTTGACGACCTCGGCGTAGCCGGCGACGCGCTCGTTGCGCGACAGGCCGTCGAGCAGGTCGAGGTCGCAGATCACGGTGCGTGGCGCCCAGAACGCACCCACGAGGTTCTTGCCCTCGGCGGTGTTGACTCCGGTCTTGCCGCCGACGGCGGCGTCGACCATGCCCAGGACGGTGGTCGGCACCTGCACGACCTCGACGCCCCGCAGCCAGGTCGCAGCCACGAACCCGGCGAGGTCGGTCACCGATCCCCCGCCGAACCCGACGACGGCGTCCGTGCGGGTGAAGTCCGCCTTGCCCATGACCTGCCAGCAGAAAGCGGCGACTTCGATGCGCTTGCCCGCCTCGGCGTCGGGGATCTCGGCCAGCAGCACCTCGCGGTCGGCCATGAGCTGTGCGCGCAGGCGCTCCGCCTCGGCGGCGAGGGTCGGCGGGTGGATCACGAGCACCTTGCGCGCGGCGGGCGGCAGCGCCTCGCCGACGGACGACAGGATGCCGTGTCCCACGGTGATGTCGTAGCTCGCGTCTCCGCTCACGGTGATGGTCGTGGCATCCGTCATGCGGTCTGCTCCTTGTGCTCGTCGCCGGTGGGGGCCGACGGGTCGGCGACGCCGCGCACCCACGCGACGAGGGCGTCGACGACGTCCTGCAGCGGACCGGTGGACGTGTCGAAGGTGATGTCGGCGAGTTCCTCGTAGACGGGCCGGCGCTCTTCGAAGATCGTGGTCCAGCGCTCGATCGCATCGTCGCCGCCCTGCAGGAGCGGCCGGTTCGAGTCGCGGACGCGGCCCGCGACGACCCGCGGCGAGACGGTGAGCAGCACGACGCGGTGTCCGGCGAGGTCGGCGCGCGTCTCGGGGTTCAGCACGGCTCCGCCGCCCAGCGAGACGACGCCGCCCGTTGCGAGCCCCTCGACCACGGCGGCGCGCTCGGCGGCGCGGAACTGCGCCTCGCCGTGCTCGACGAAGAGCTGGTCGATCGGCCCGTGGTCGCGCACGACCGCGGCGTCGGTGTCGAAGAACGGAAGGCTCAGCGCGCGCGCGACCTTCTTGCCGATGCTCGTCTTGCCGGCCCCCATGGGACCGATGAGCACGACGGCGTCAGAGGGCGAGGTCATGGTCGGCGAGGCCGGCGTCGCTGGCCGCCGCACTGCGCAGCGCGTCGGGGATCGCCGCGAGGTAGCCCTCGATGTTGCGGCGCGTCTCGGCGACGCTGTCGCCCCCGAACTTCTCGAGCACGACGTCGGCCAGCACGACCGCGACCATCGCCTCCGCGACGACGCCCGCGGCGGGCACGGCGCACACGTCCGAGCGCTGGTGGTGAGCCGAGGCGGCGTCGCCGGTGGCGACGTCGACCGTGCGGAGCGCCTTCGGCACCGTGGCGATCGGCTTCATGCCGGCGCGCACGCGCAGCACGGTGCCGGTCGACATGCCGCCCTCGGTGCCGCCCGCCTTGTCGCTCGAGCGGGTGATGCCGTCGCCGGCGACGAACAGCTCGTCGTGCGCGGCGGAGCCGCGACGGCGCGTGGTCTCGAACCCGTCGCCGACCTCCACGCCCTTGATCGCCTGGATGCTCATGAGCGCCTGCGCGAGCTTCGCGTCGAGGCGGCGGTCCCAGTGCACGTGCGAGCCGAGCCCCGGGGGCAGGCCGTAGGCGAGCACCTCGACGATGCCGCCCAGCGTGTCGCCGTCCTTGCGGGCGTCGTCGACCTCGGCGACCATGGCCGCGCTCGTCGCCGCGTCGAAGCAGCGCAGCGGGTCTGCGTCGAGCGCGTCGACGTCGTCGGGAGTCGGCAGCGCCGAGCCCTCGGGGACCTGCACCGGTCCGATCGAGAGGGTGTGGCTGACGAGACGGATGCCGAGCTCGGCCAGGAACGCTCGTGCGAGGGCACCGAGGGCGACGCGGGCGGCGGTCTCGCGGGCGCTCGCGCGCTCGAGGATCGGGCGGGCCTCGTCGAAGCCGTACTTCTGCATGCCGACGAGGTCGGCGTGGCCGGGGCGGGGGCGCGTGAGCGCGGCACCGCGTCCGCGCGACTTCTCCGTGAGGTCCACGGGCTCGGCGCTCATGACCTCGACCCACTTCGGCCATTCGGTGTTGCCGATGCGCAGGGCGATGGGGCTGCCCAGGGTCGTGCCGTGCACGACGCCGGACGAGATCGTGAGCTCGTCCTCCTCGAACTTCATGCGCGAACCGCGGCCGTAGCCGAGCTTGCGGCGCGCGAGATCCGCCTGGATCGCGGCGCGGGAGATGGGGACGCCCGCAGGCAGGCCCTCCATGACGGCGACGAGTTCGGGGCCGTGCGATTCGCCGGCCGTGAGCACGCGGAGCATTGGTCCAGTCTCCCACGCCCCGGGAGGCCGTTACGCCGCGGCCGGCTCCCCGAGCGCCTGGCGCATCGCCTTCAGCGCGTCGTCCTCGCGATCGAGGGGCGTGTCGGCGTCGCCGTCCCGGAAGATCCGGATCTGCAGCAGGGCCTGGTGCAGCAGCATCCCGAGTCCCGATCGGGCGGTGCCGCCCGCGCGCTCCCACGCGGCCGACAGCGCGGTCGGCCAATGTCCGTAGACGACATCGAGCAGGTGGCCGCCGGAGCGGGCGAGGGCGTCGGCCGCGGCATCCGGAACGGGTGCATCGCCCGGCAGCGTCGCGATGGTGAGCGGCACGTCGGCATGAACGGATGCGGCGAACGGCGTCGTCGTCACCGCGATGCCGATGCGGCGGCCGAGCTCGGCGAGCGGCGCGACGGCTTCGGGGCGGCGTGCGATCACGTCGACCTCGCGCGCGCCGAGCTCACCGAGAGCAACCAGGGCGGAGGTCGCGGTCGCGCCGGCGCCGACGATGCGCGCCTGCGGCACCGTCATGATGCCGTCGTCGGCGAGGGTGCGGACGATGCCGCCCACGTCGGTGTTGAAGCCGCGGGCGCCGTCGGCGTCGAGCAGCAGCGTGTTGACCGCTCCGGTCAGTTCGGCGCGGCGGTCGAGCACCGCCGCGGCCGCGAACGCGACCCCCTTGAGCGGCATCGTAAGCGAGAGGCCCCGCCACGCGTCGTCGAGCCCGGCGAGCTCGCCGGCGAAGGACGCTTCGTTCACCCGACGGCGTCCGTAGGTCCAGTCGAGCCCGAGGACGTCGTACGCCGCGGCGTGCAGCTGCGGCGAGCGGCTGTGCGCGATCGGGTCGCCCCAGACCTCCAGACGCGACGCGTGGGGGCTCAGCACCCCGAGTCCGGGTGCTCGGAACACCACTGCTGCATCTGCTGGACGTACTTCAGGTGCTCGTTGTAGGTCGCCGAGAAGATCGTCTCGCCCGTCTCCATGTTGACCGTCACGAAGTACATCCACGGGCCGTCGGCCGGGTGCATGGCCGCGTCGATCGCGACGTCGCCGGGATTGGCGATCGGTCCGATCGGCAGGCCCGCGTGCACGTAGGTGTTCCAGGGGTTCGGGTCGTACTGCGCCTCTTCCGAGGTGCTCGCGGAGCCCTCATGGAGCTCGCCATAGCCGAACTGCGCCGTCGAGTCCATCTGCAGCAGCCCGAACGTCTCCTGATTGTTCGGGTCCATGCGGTTCAGGATCACGCGCGACACCTTCTGCATGTCGACCTCGGAGCGGGCTTCGCGCTGGATGATCGACGCGGTGGTCAGGATCTCCTGACGCCTCTCCACCGGCACGCCGGCGGCGTCGAGCGACTGGATCGTGCGGTTCACCAGGGTCTGGATGGCCGACTGCGCGGTGACGCCGGGGTCGAAGGTGTAGGTCGCCGGGAACAGCCAGCCTTCGAGCGGCTGCCCGCCCGCCGCGACGATGGCCGGGTCCACGGGGACCCCGTACACGGACGGATCGGCGGTGGCCGCGGTGAGCTCTTCCAACGGGATGCCGGTGCCCTCCGAGATGCGCTCGAGCGTGCCCTCGACCGTGTAGCCCTCGGGGATCTGCGCGGTGAACTCCTGTCTGTTCGCGGGGTCCAGGAGGGCCGCGAGGGCCGCCTCGCTCGTCATCTTCTTCTGCAGCTTGTAGACGCCCGGCTGGAAGGTCGGGTTCTGGCCGCTCGTGATGAGGTAGTCGTAGAAGGCGTCGGGCGTCTTGATCACGCCGGCGTCGTACAGCGACTGCGAGATCGGTGATCCGGTGTCACCCTGGGAGATCGTGACGAACGTCTCTCCGGTGGCGAGTCCGGCTTCGTAGTCCTTGGGCTCTTCCCAGCCCATGACCTCGCGGATCTTGTCCTCGTAGGTGTTCCACACGTACAGGCCACCGGCGGCGATGCCCCCGAGGATCAGCAGCACGACGCCCAGGGCGATCCAGCCGCCGATGCGCCGGCGCTTCTTGTTCGGCGGCGGTGGGGCGTGCCCGATGTCGTGGGTCGACGCCGATCCGCTGAACAGGTCCTCGAGGGAGCCGGACGGGGCGGACGGCTCGTCGTTCTCGTCGCGCGCGGGCGGGGTGGCGCGCGCGGCCGACGGCGCAGTCACCGCGGTCGCGGGAGCCGCAGCGGGGGCAGTGCCTCCGCGGCTGTACGGCATCGCGGGGCTCACGCCGGCCGACGCGAAGATCCAGGGGTCGTCCTCGACGGGCGCCTCGACGTCGATCGGCTGCGTCGTGGGGCGCGGGGTGCGCAGCGGAACCGGCTGGAAGCCGCTGCCGGGCACCGGTTCGTCCACCGGGTGGGCCGATGAGGGCGCCGCGGAGGCGGCGGCAGCGGGAGCGGTCCCAACGACAGGCGTGGAGCCGGTGATGAGCGATTCCCACAAGGCCGCGTGGGCCGCGGGGGCTTCCTCCGGCGCCGCAGGCGCGGGAGCAGCCGGCGTCGTCGGCGTCTCCCCCGTCGCCGCCTGTCGCGCGGCGGCCTCGCGGGCTGCGCGGCGCGACTGGGGGACGGCTTCGCCGTCGGGCGATGAGTCGGACATCAGGCGGGCTCCTGGGGGACGGGGGTTCCGGGAGGTCGTCCGGTGCTCTTCTCGACGTCGAGCGCTTGCTGGAGCAGGACGACCGCGGCGACCTGGTCCACGATGTTACGCGACGAACGCTGGGTTCTGCCCGAACTGCGCAGTGCCGCGTGTGCAGAGACGGTGGAGAGCCGTTCGTCGACGAGGCGCACGGGGAGCCCGGATGCCGCCGCCAGCGCCGCAGCGAAGTCCCGGGCATCCTGCGTCGACGCCGTGTCCTCGCCCCGCATGTTCAGCGGCAGGCCGACGTAGAGCTCGACCGCCGAATACTCGTCGGACAGCGCCACGATGCGGGTCACCGATGCCTCGTCACGCGGCACGGTCTCGACCGGAGTCGCGAGCAGACCGTCGGGGTCGCACTTCGCGACCCCGACCCGGGCCTTGCCCACATCGATGCCGAGCCGGGTGCCGCGCCGGAAGCCGCTCACGCGCCGAGCGCGTCCTTCACCGAGGTCAGCGCCGCCGGCAGGGCCGCCGCATCCGTTCCACCGCCCTGGGCGACGTCGTCGCGGCCACCGCCACCGCCGCCGAGCACGCCGGCGGCGCCCTTGGCGAGGACGCCCGCCTTGGCGCCCGCTGCACGGGCCGCGTCGTTGGTGGCGACGATCACGACGGGGCGCTCGTTCACGACCGCGCCGAGCGCGACGACCGCGGCCTCGGAGCCCAGCCGCTCGCGCACCTGCAGCGCCAGCGAGCGGACGTCGTCGGCGGATGCGGCGTTGCCGAGCGACTCGGCGACGACGACGGTGTCGCCGACCCGCGTCGCCGCGGCGGCGAGGGCCGGGAGCCGGTCACCGAGGGCCTTGGCTTCGAATGCCGCGATCTTCTTCTCGGCCGCCTTGAGGCTCGCCTGCAGTTCGGCGATGCGCGCGGGCAGCTGCTCGCGCGGTGCCTTGAGGGAGGTCGTGAGCTGCGACACCAGGGCGCGCTCGGCCGCGAGCGACCGGAAGGCGTCGAGACCGACCAGCGCCTCGACGCGGCGGTTCGACGCGCCCACCGACGATTCGCCGACGAGGTTGATCAGCCCGATCTCGGCGCTCGTCGACACGTGCGTGCCGGCGCAGAGCTCGCGCGACCAGGGGCCGCCGATGTCGACCATGCGCACCGTGTCGCCGTACTTCTCACCGAACAGCGCCATCGCGCCGAGCGAGCGCGCCTCGTCCAGCGGCAGGACGCGCGTGGTCACCTCGAGGTTGTCGCGCACCGCGTTGTTCGCGATCTCCTCGATCTCGGTCTTGGTCTCGTCCGACAGCGACTGGCCCCACGAGAAGTCGAAGCGCATGTAGCCGGCGCGATTGAGCGATCCGGCCTGCGTCGCGGTCTTTCCGAGCGTGTCGCGCAGCGCGGCGTGCACCAGGTGCGTCGCGGAGTGCGCCTGACGAGCGGCGCGGCGGTTCGCAGCATCCACCACCGTCGTCGCGGCCTGACCGACGCCGACCTCTCCCGTCGACACTTCGACGGTGTGGCTGATGAGACCCGGCACCGGCTTCTGCACGTCGAGCACCTCGAGCTCGTAGCCCGGTCCGACGATGACGCCCTTGTCGGCGACCTGGCCGCCCGACTCGGCGTACAGCGCGGTCTCGGCGAGGATCACCTCGGCGATCTGGCCGACGCTCGCGCGGTCGACCGACACGCCGTCGACGAGGATGCCGAGCACCTGCGACTGGGCCTCGAGGTCGGTGTAGCCGGTGAAGACGGTCTCGCCCTGTGCGCGCAGGTCGCGGTAGACACTCGTGTCGGCGAGCTGGCGCTTGCGTGCCCGCGCGTCGGCCTTGGCACGTGCGCGCTGCTCCTGCATGAGGCCGTCGAACGCCGCGCGGTCGACACTGAGGCCGGCCTCTTCGGCGATCTCGAGCGTCAGGTCGATCGGGAAGCCGTACGTGTCGTGCAGCAGGAACGCCTCGGCGCCGGTGAGGGTCGTGCCGCCGGAGGCCTTCGTCTCGGAGAGCGACTCGTCGAGGATCGACTCCCCCGCCGCGAGCGTGCGCAGGAACGTCGCCTCTTCGGCCAGGGCGTACTGCGAGATGCGGGCCCAGTCGGTCTCGACGACCGGGTAGGCGGCCTTCATGGCGTCGCGCGATGCCATGAACAGCACCTCGAATGTCGGCCCGTCGACGCCGAGCAGGCGCATCGAGCGGATCACACGGCGCATGAGACGGCGCAGGATGTAGCCGCGGCCGTCGTTCGAGGGCGTGACGCCGTCCGACATGAGCATGAGCGACGAACGCACGTGGTCGGCGACCACGCGGAAGCGCACGTCGTCGTCGTGGTTCGCGCCGTACGTGCGGCCCGACAGTTCGACCGCCTTGTCGAGCACCGGACGAACCTGGTCGGTCTCGTACATGTTGTCGACGCCCTGCTTGATGAACGCGATGCGCTCCAGGCCCATGCCGGTGTCGATGTTCTTGTTCGGCAGCTCGCCGACGATGTCGAAGTCGTACTTCGAGCGCACGTTCGTGATCTCGTACTGCATGAACACGAGGTTCCAGATCTCGACGTACCGGTCGTCGTCGGTCGCGGGGCCCCCGTCGATGCCGTACTCGGGGCCGCGGTCGAAGAAGATCTCCGAGCAGGGGCCGGCGGGACCCGGCAGACCGGTGCTCCAGTAGTTCGTGTCCTTGCCGAGGCGCTGGATGCGCTCCTCGGGCAGGTCGGTGAGCTTCAGCCAGAGGTCGTGGGCCTCGTCGTCCTCTTCGTAGACGGTGACCCACAGGTCCTTCTGGTCGAAGCCGAGCCCGCCGTCGGCCTCGGGCGAGGTCAGCAGATCCCACGCGTAGCGGATCGCGCCTTCCTTGAAGTAGTCGCCGAACGACCAGTTGCCCAGCATCTGGAAGAACGTGCCGTGACGCGGGGTCTTGCCGACCTCTTCGATGTCGTTGGTGCGGATGCACTTCTGGTTGTCGGCCGCGCGCGGATACGGCGCGGGCACATCGCCCGACAGATACGGGATGAAGGGCACCATGCCGGCCACCGTGAACAGCAGCGCCGGGTCGTCGGTCACCAGCGATGCCGAGGGGACGATGGTGTGGCCGTTCTTCTCGAAGTAATCGAGGAAGCGCTGTGCGATCTCGGCGGTCTTCATGCGGGTCCTTGCGTGTGCGTGCGAATGCGTGCGTGTTCGGGGAGTCTGGCGAGGTTCGAGCGTGCCGGCGGCGCGCCGCCGGGGCGTCTCAGTCGGCGATCTTGCGGGCCGCGTCGTCGACGGCGTCGGCGACGTTCCCGACGGCGTCGGATGCTGCGGCCCGCGCGCTCGAGGCGGCGTCGGCCGCGGCATCCCTGACGTCGTCGACGAGGCCGGCGAAGCGGGCCTCCTGTTCGCGGTACGCGTCGCCCATACGGTCGGTGAACTCCGTGATGCGGGCGTCGACGTCGGCGAGGATCTCGTGGCCGCGCGGGTCCTTGTTGACCAGGTGGGCGAGAACGAAACCGCCGGCGATGCCGAGCAGGAACCACAGGAGGTTCTTCATGTCACCACTTCCTCGCGGGCCGCCGGGGCGCGGCATCCCCCCATCGTATGCGGAAACGACGAAGGGCGTCGGGTCTCCCCGACGCCCTCCGTGCGTTGCTGAGTATCAGCGAGCTGCGTAATACTCGACGACGAGCTGGACGTCGCAGACCACGGGAACCTCGGCGCGCTTGGGGCGACGCACGAGACGGGCCTGGAGCTTGTCGAGCTCGACCTCGAGGTAGCCCGGAACGGGCGGCAGGACCTCGGCGTGACCGCCGAGCGCTGCGACCTGGAAGGGCTCGATGCCCTCGCTCTTGGCCTTGACGTGGATGAGCTGACCCGGCTTCACGCGGAACGACGGGCGGTCGACGAGCTGGCCGTCCACGAGGATGTGGCGGTGCACGACGAGCTGGCGCGCCTGCGCGGTGGTGCGGGCGAAGCCGGCACGCAGCACGAGGGCGTCGAGACGCATCTCGAGCTGCTCGACGAGGTTCTCACCCGTCAGGCCCTGGGTGCGGCGGGCCTCGTTGAACTGGATGCGCAGCTGCTTCTCGCGGATGCCGTACTGCTCGCGCAGACGCTGCTTCTCGCGGAGGCGGACGGCGTAGTCGCTGTCCTGCTTGCGCTTGGTGCGGCCGTGCTCACCCGGCGCGTAGGGGCGCTTCTCGAGGTACTTGGCTGCCTTGGGGGTCAGCGCGACGCCGAGGGCGCGGGAGAGACGGACCTTGCGGCGGTCCTGGGACTTCGTTGCCACGAAGTGTTCCTTTCGATGACGCGGCCGTGTCTTTCACGGCCCGCGGACGTATCGCCCTGTCTTCGCCCTGTCCGGACTGCACGCCGGGGCATGCCGGAAGGTAGGTCAGGAAGAGAGGGGATGCCCGAAAACTGCGTTTCGAGCCGCTCAAGCCTACCAGACGCGCGGTCGGCCCTTCATGAGAGGGCGATGGCCAGCGTCGAGGCGGCGAGCACCAGGCAGACAGGCGTCATCGTGAGGCGCTCGGCGCGACTCCGGGAGACGGCGTTCATGACCACCCCGACGGCGAAGTAGGCGAAGAGCACCCACGTCAGGATGCGTACGGCGATGCTGTCGCCGCCCGGCAGCATCCCGGCCCGACTGAGGAGCACCCCGGCGAAGCCGGCGTAGAGGAGGACGGATGCCGCGCTGGCGATGCGCAGACCGCGCGGCAGGACGCGGTGCGCCCCGCCCCAGACCAGCCGTCCCCACGGCGCCCCCGCGGCGACGCAGATCTGCAGGACGGCGAGACCGCCCAGCACGAGGCACGCGATGACGGCGGCGACGATCGGCAGAGTCACGGGCGTCGTCCGTTCATGCCTGCTCCCCCACGTCATCGATCCACTCGCGCGTCAGGGCGTGCGAACGCAGCCCGTACTCGAGCGTCGCTCGCTGGAACGCGAAGATCCTGCGCGACGCGTCATCGAGCCCGGCAGCCTTCGCGTCCACCTCGGTCGCCAGGGCTTCCAGCGCCGCGCGGGATGCGTCGACATGCTCACGGATGCCGCGCACGACGGCCGCCCGATCCTCCGGCGCCTCGAGCAGGCCGAGCAGGTAGACCTTCGCGAGGACCGTGGTCTCGGCATCCGTTCCTCCCGGGAGCGGCGCCCGCATCCACGCGCGCCACCGCTCGCGCCCCTCGTCGGTGATCCGGTGGACCTTGCGGCCGCGCCGGCTGCCGTCGGCCTCGGCGACGATGACGGAGCCGTCGTCCACGAGGTGCTGCAGAGCGCGCTGGATGCTGCCGGAGCTCGCGCTGTAGAACAGCGAGATGCCCGCGGCGAATCGCTTCTGCACGTCGTAGAGCGAGAGTGGTCCGCCGAGCAGCAGGCCCAGGATCACGAACTGCATTCGGCGCCTCCCGGCGTGACACGGACAATATCCCTCTGAGGGATATCAATCTACCTCTGAGGGATGTCGTGCGTCAACGCGGGGCGGTCAGCCGCCGTCGAGGATGCGACGGATCTTCTCGAGACGCGCCTGGACGTCGCGCTCAGCGCCGAGCGCCTTCGGCTCGTAGTAGCGCCGGCCGTGCAGTTCGTCGGGCAGGTACTGCTGCGGCGCGATGCCGATCTCGGCGTCGTGCGGATACACGTAGCCCTTGCCGTGGCCGAGGCGCTTCGCCCCCGGGTAATGCGCGTCGCGCAGGTGGATCGGCACCCGGCCGAAGCCGCCAGAGCGCACGTCGGCGATCGCCGCGTCGATGGCGAGGTAGGCGGCGTTCGACTTCGCTGTCGTCGCGAGGTACGCCGTCGCCTCGGCGAGCGGGATGCGGCCTTCCGGCATCCCGATGAACTGCACCGCGTCCGCGGCGGCCACGGCGATCGGCAGCGCCTGGGGGTCGGCGAGTCCGATGTCCTCCGCGGCCGAGATGATGAGGCGCCGGGCGATGAACCGCGGGTCCTCCCCCGCCTCGATCATGCGGGCGAGGTAGTGGATCGCGGCATCCACATCCGATCCGCGGATCGACTTGATGAACGCGCTGATGACGTCGTAGTGCTCGTCGCCCTGACGGTCGTAGCGCAGGAGCGCGCGGTCGACCGCCTGCGCGACGTTGTCGGCCGAGATCTCGGGCGTGGTGGCCTCGTCCTGGTCGTCGTCCTCATCGGGAAGGGCGAGGGATGCTGCGGCCTCGAGGGCCGTGAGCGCCCGCCGCGCGTCGCCGGACGCGAGGCGAACGAGCGCGGCGCGCGCCTCGTCGCCCAGCACGACCGCGCCGGACAGTCCGCGGGCATCGGCCACCGCGCGGTCGAGGAGCATGCCGAGGTCTTCGTCGGTGAGCGGCTTGAGCGTCAGCAGCAGCGACCGTGACAGGAGGGGCGAGATCACGGAGAACGACGGGTTCTCGGTGGTCGCCGCGATGAGCACCACCCAGCCGTTCTCGACGCCGGGCAGGAGCGCGTCCTGCTGCGCCTTGGTGAAGCGGTGGATCTCGTCGAGGAACAGGATCGTGGACTGGCCGTACAGATCGCGCTGTGTCAAGGCCTCCTGCATGACCTCGCGCACATCGCGCACGCCGGCGGTCACCGCCGAGAGCTCGACGAACCGGCGCCCGGAGGAACGGGCGATCGCCTGAGCGAGCGTCGTCTTCCCCGTGCCCGGCGGGCCCCACAGGATGACCGACGTCGCGGCGCGGGCCGCGGCATCCGGATTCGCGAGGGTCACCAGCGGAGACCCCGCCCGCAGCAGATGCGACTGCCCCGCGACCTCGTCCAGCGAGGTCGGGCGCATGCGCACCGCGAGGGGCGTCAGCCCCTGGAAGAGCGCAGTCGGACCAGTCACGTCACCAGGCTATCCCGCGCTCACGACACGGGATCCGCCGCGGTTTGGCCGCCGCGGTGCGGGCCCGTAGGATCAAGCCGCCCGGGCGCTGCCTGGCACGAGGCGCATGCGCCCGACACGAACGGAACGAGGAGGTCACGTGGCGACCGGTGGCAAGGACCGTGACGCACGGGCTGCGCGGGAGCGCACGCGGCTGTACGAGGCGCGACGTCAGTTCCACGACGACCAGGCGCGCCGTCGCACGCGCGACAATCTGATCGCGGGCATCGTCGGCGGCGTTCTCGTCCTCGGCCTGATCGGTGCACAGACGCTGTACTTCGTGGCCGGGCCCGGTGCCCCCGAACCATCGCCCTCGTCGACGCCCACGCCGACCGCGACGACCCCGGAGCCGACCCCGTCGGCGACGACGACGCCGGAACCGAGCGCGACGCCGACGCCCACGCCCTGACATCTCGGGTCTCGCGCCGCAACCGCACCTCGGGCGGGGCGTCCGCCGTACTAGGCTGTGAGCCGTCCTACTCCCTACAGACGGCGCGAGCCGCGATGAGGTGCAACCCGTGACTGCCGCAGCAGACTTCCAGCCCGAGACCGACGCCCCCGAGACGACTGGGGCCGACGAGAACCAGACCCCGGCCGTCGATGACGACGCCGCCACCGCGACGGATGTCACGGCGGACGCGGATGCCGCGACCTCTGAGGACTCCGAACGCTCCGCCGACGCTCCGGCCGACGACGCCGCCGAGACCGAGCAGCCGTCGGACGAGACGCCGGCTGATGAGTCCGCTCCGGCGGACGTCGACGTCGAGGTCGTCGAGATCGACATGGTGGAGGTCGTCGAAGACTCCGAGGCCGTCGCCGTCGAGGTGATCGAGGTCGCCGAAGTCGTCGAAGACGGCGAGGTCGTGGCCGTCGAGGTCGTGGACGTCGTCGTCGAGGCCGCGCCCTCCGCCGACGAGCCGTGGGGCCGCGTCGACGAGGACGGCACCGTCTCGGTCCGCGAGGCCGACGGCTGGCGCGTCGTCGGGCAGTATCCCGACGGGTCGGCCGAAGAGGCCCTCGCCTACTTCGAGCGCAAGTACACCGACCTCGCAAGCGAGGTGACGCTCCTGGAGGTGCGCCACCGCCGCGGCGGCGCCTCGGCCTCAGACCTGCGTTCGACCGCGCGCACGATCAACGGCAAGCTCGACGGAGCCGCCGCCGTCGGCGACCTCGCGAGCCTCGTCGCCCGCGTCGCCGCACTCACCGAGACCCTCGCGGCCGAATCCGCGACCGAGGCCGTCGCGGCGCGCGAAGCCGTCGACGACGCGGTCAAGGCGCGCACCGAGCTGGTCGAGAAGGCCGAGGCCCTGGCCGCCCGCGACCCCCGCACCGTGCAGTGGAAGCAGGCGACGGCCGACCTCAACTCCCTGTTCGACCAGTGGCAGTCGCAGCAGCAGAACGGTCCCCGCCTGCCGAAGTCGACCGCGCAGCAGCTCTGGAAGCGATTCCGCGACGCACGCGCCACGGTCGACAAGCACCGCCGCGCGTTCTATGCCGAGCTGGACGAGGCGCACAAGGGCGTCCGCGACCGCAAGACGCGCCTCGTCGAGAAGGCGGAGGCCCTCGCCCCCAAGGGCGAGGACGGCATCGCCGCCTACCGTGAGCTGCTCGACCAGTGGAAGACCGCCGGTCGCGCCGGCAAGAAGGTCGACGACGCGCTGTGGGCCCGCTTCAAGGCCGCCGGCGACGCGCTGTACGGCGCGCGGATCGAGCGCGAGGCAGCCGACGCCGAAGCCTCTCGCGAGAAGATCGACCTCAAGCGCGCCCTCCTCGAAGAGGCGAAGGCGGTCGGCGACGAGCGCGACATCGCGAAGGCCCGCTCGATCCTCACCGGGATCCAGCGCCGCTGGGACGAGATCGGCCGGATCTTCCCGCGCGACACCGAGCGTTCGCTCGATGACGAGCTGCGTCGCGTCGAGAACGCGCTGCGCACTCGCGAGGACGCCGACTGGAAGCGCAACGACCCGGAGCAGAAGGCCCGCGCCAACGACATGACGCGCCAGCTCACCGACGCGATCCAGAAGCTCGAGGACGAGCTCGAGGCCGCGAAGAAGTCGGGCGACAAGAAGGCGATCGCGAACGCGACCGATGCGCTCGAGGCCCGCCGCACGTGGCTGAAGGCGCTCGGCGGCTGATCAGCCCCGCCTGTGCCGAGGAGAACCCGGTCGTCGCGTGCGCGGCGGCCGGGTTCTCCACAATCGGCCGGCTGCGGCATCCACGGATCATGCGCGGTGCGGCAGACTGCCTCCGTGCGATCGCCCTTCCTGTACTTCGCCGATGAGCGGCTCTCGCGCGCCGAGCTGACGGCGGCGTGCCTCGACGGCGACCTCGTGGCGCTCGGCGACGCGTACATCCCCGCCGACGCCGTCGAGACGGCGGCGCTCCGCGCGGGCTCGCTCGCCGAGACCCTCGGCGACACGCTCGCGGCCACCCACCTGTCGGCGGCGTGGGTGCACGGCGGACTGCCGCTGCCTCCGTCGCGCCACACCGTGCAGCGCGGGGTGCCGCGCCGCCTCCACGTGCGACCGGACCGCCGGGTGGTCTACCGCGATCTCCAGGTCCCGGGTGAGGATCTCCAGCTGGTCGGCGGCGTCCTCGTCACGACGCCGGAGCGCACCCTCGCCGACCTCGCCCGCGTGGGCGACGACGTGCACACCGAGGCGGCGCGCCTTCTCGCGGAGATCGACGCGGATGCCGCGTACCGGGCGATCGCGCGGCTGGAGGCGGGTGCGCTCCCTCACAAGCGCGCGGCGCTCGCGCGCCTCCGGGCGCTCGTGGACGAGCGTCAGGACGACGTGACGCGGTACACGTCGTAGACGGCGTCGATGCGCCGCACGGCGTTGAGCACGCGGTCGAGGTGGACGATGTCGCCCATCTCGAACACGAAGCGGCTGAGCGCCAGCCGGTCGTTCGAGGTCGAGACCGTCGCCGAGAGGATGTTGACGTGGTGCTCGCTGAGCACGCGCGTGACGTCGCTCAGAAGGCCCGAGCGGTCGAGCGCCTCGACCTGGATCTGCACCAGGAAGACGCTCTTCGTCGTGGGTGCCCACTCGACCTCGATGAGGCGCTCGGGGTCCTCCATCAGCGACTTGACGTTGGTGCAGTCGGCGCGGTGCACCGAGACGCCGCTGCCGCGCGTGACGAAGCCGACGATCTGATCGCCGGGCACCGGCGTGCAGCACTTCGCGAGCTTGACGAGGATGTCCGGCGCGCCGCGCACCAGGATGCCGGAATCTCCGTTGCGGGGGGCGCGGGCTCTGCCGACGACCGGCAGGTCGATCGGACCGGTGGTGGTGTCGTTCGCCGCGACGAGTGCGGTGACCTTCTCGAGGACCGACTGGGTCGAGACGTGCCCCTCGCCGACCGCGGCGTACAGCGCCGAGACGTCCTCGTAGCGCAGCTGATGGGCGACCTCGGTGAACGAGTCCTGGCTCATCAGCCGCTGGAGCGGCAGGTTCTGCCGGCGCATGGCCCGGGCGATCGACTCCTTGCCCTGCTCGATGGCCTCCTCGCGGCGCTCCTTCGTGAACCAGCCGCGGATCTTGTTGCGGGCGCGGGTGCTGCGCACGAATCCGAGCCAGTCCTGACTGGGGCCGGCGTCGGGGTTCTTCGACGTGAACACCTCGACGACGTCGCCGCTCTTGAGCTCGGACTCGAGGGGCACCAGGCGCCCGTTGACCTTCGCGCCCATCGTGCGGTGGCCGACCTCGGTGTGCACCGCGTACGCGAAATCCACGGGCGTCGCGCCGGACGGCAGACCGATGACCCGCCCCTTCGGCGTGAACACGTAGACCTCCTTGGCGCCGATCTCGAACCGCAGCGAGTCGAGGAACTCGCCGGGATCCGCGGTCTCGGCCTGCCAGTCGGAGATGTGGGCGAGCCAGGCCATGTCGGTGTCGACGGACTTGGAATCCGCCTTGCCGCCGTTCATCTGCTCTTTGTACTTCCAGTGGGCGGCGACGCCGTACTCCGCCTGCTGGTGCATCTCGTGCGTGCGGATCTGGATCTCGACGGTGCGGCCTCCGGGGCCGATCACGGTCGTGTGCAGCGACTGGTAGAGGTTGAACTTCGGGGTCGCGATGTAGTCCTTGAAGCGCCCGGGAAGCGGGGTCCATCGTGCGTGGATCGCGCCGAGGACGGCGTAGCAGTCGCGGACGCTCCCGACCAGCACACGGATGCCGATGAGGTCATAGATGTCATCGAACTCGCGGCCGCGCACGACCATCTTCTGGTACACGGAGTACAGCTGCTTGGGACGCCCCATGACGCGGCCGCGGATGCGCAGCTCCCGCAGGTCGCTGTCCACCGCGTCGATGACGTTCTGCACGTACTGCTCGCGCTGGGGGGTGCGCTGCTTCACGAGGCTGTCGATCTCGGCGTACAGCTTCGGGTGCAGCACGGCGAACGACAGGTCCTCGAGTTCGGACTTGATCGCCTGGATGCCGAGCCGGTGCGCGAGCGGCGCGTAGATCTCGAGCGTCTCGGTCGCCTTCTTGCGCGACTTCTCGGGCGGCACGAATCCCCACGTGCGCGCGTTGTGCAGGCGATCGGCGAGCTTGATCAGCAGAACCCGGATGTCGCGCGACATCGCGACGATCATCTTGCGGACCGTCTCGGCCTGCGCGCTTTCGCCGTACTTGACCTTGTCGAGCTTGGTCACGCCGTCGACGAGCATGGCGACCTCGTCGCCGAACTCGCTCGTGAGCATCTCGAGCGAGTATTCGGTGTCCTCCACGGTGTCGTGGAGGAGCGCCGCCGCGATCGCGCGGGGTCCGAGACCCAGATCCGCGAGGATCTGCGCCACCGCGAGCGGGTGCGTGATGTACGGCTCGCCGCTCTGGCGCAGCTGACCGGTGTGAGCGGTCTCGGCCACAGAGTAGGCGCGCTCGACGATCGAGAGGTCGCCCTTGGGGTGGTGCGTGCGCACCGTTCGCAGGAGCTGCTCGACGTCGTCGCGGCGGGCCGACCTCGAGAAGATCCGGGGGACGAGACGCCGCAGCGACGAGGATTGGGCGGGGGGGACGGTCTCGGTCATTCGATCCCCTCCCCTCCGCCGGACCTCACAATCCTACGCCCGCGTGGCGGACGCTCAGGCGGGGACGCCCGCCAGCTCGCGGGCCGCCACGACGCGCGCGTCGCGCGTCTTGATGGCCGGCTCGTTCTCGCGGAAGAGCGAGTACAGCGGCGCCGCGACGAAGATCGTCGAGTAGGCGGCCACGATCGTTCCCACGAAGATCGACAGCGACAGGTCGGTGAGCGTCTGCGCGCCGGCCCAGATGACGCCGATGAACAGGATCGCGCCGGTCGGGAGGATCGCCACGACGGTCGTGTTGATCGAGCGCACGAGGGTCTGGTTCACCGCGAGGTTGACCGACTCGCCGAACGTGCGCCCGGACACCTCGCCGTCCTCGCTCGTGTTCTCCCTGATCTTGTCGAAGACGACCGTGGTGTCGTACAGCGCGTACGAGAGGATCGTCAGGAATCCGATCACGGCGGCGGGCGAGATCTCGAAGCCGAACAGCGCGTAGACGCCGATCGTGATGATGAGCACGTCCACGAGGCCGATGATCGCCGAGAGCGACATCTTCCAGGTCCGGAAGTACAGCGCCAGGATGATCGCCGTCAGCGCCAGGAAGATCGCGAGACCCCAGAGTGACTGGCGCGTCACGTCGGCTCCCCAGCTGGGGCCGATGAAGGCGTAGCTGACTTCGCTCTCGGGGACGTTGTACGTCTCGGCGAGGGCCGCAGAGATCTCGCGGCTCTCGGCATCCGTCACCTGGTCGGTCTGGACGCGCACCGCGTCGTCGCCGATCGTGACGACCTTGGTGGTCGCGTCCGGGACGACCGAGTGGACGGCGTCGGTGGCGAGCGACTGGTCGATCGGCGCGGCGACGCCGCTCACCGTGAACTGCGACCCGCCCGTGAACTCGATCGAGAACTGGATGGGGCGCAGCAGCGGCACGAGGGCCGAGCCGAGGACGAGGATCGCCGCGATGAGGAACCACAGGCGGCGGCGGCCGACGAAGGGGAACGACGTCTTGCCGGTGTAGAGGTCGTTGCCGAACTGGCTCATGGAGCGCATCAGTCGTCTCCCTCCTTGACGTTCGTGCCGGGTTTCGCGCTGTCGGCGGCGGCCAGCTCGGCCTGCTTCCGCTCGGCGATGGTCTGGCGACGTGCGGCTTCACCGCGGGACTTGGCGTTGCGGCGGCCGGCGGCGCCGGTGGCCAGCACCGGCTCGCGGAACTGCGCGCGACCGCGATAGACGGCGCCGAGCGCGGTCGGGTCGAGCCCGGACAGCGGATGCCCCGACCCGAAGAACCGCGTGCGGGCCAGCAGCTGCAGCACGGGGTGCGTGAACAGGATGAAGATCAGGACGTCGATCGCGGTCGTGAGGCCGAGCGTGAAGGCGAAGCCCTTCACCGTGGAGTCCGCGAGGATGTACAGCACCACGGCGGCCAGGATGTTGATCGACTTCGAGATGTAGATCGTGCGCTTGGCGCGGCCCCAGCCGTCCTCGACGGCACCCGTGATCGACTTGCCGTCGCGCAGCTCGTCTCGGATGCGTTCGAAGTAGACGATGAACGAGTCGGCCGTGAAGCCGATCGTCACGATCAGACCCGCGACACCGGCGAGCGAGAGGCGGAAGCCCATGCGCCACGCGAGGATGCACAGCGTGACATACGTCAGCACCGCCATCACCGCGAGCGAGGCGATGATGATGAAGCCCAGCGCGCGATAGACGATGAGCGAGTAGATCGCCACGAGCAGCAGACCGATCAGACCTGCGATGAGGCCGATCTGCAGCTGCTGCGAGCCGAGCGTCGCGGAGATCGAGTTCGAGCTCTCGACCGTGAAGCTGAGCGGCAGCGCGCCGTACTTCAGCTGGTCGGCGAGGACCTTCGCGGTCTCCTGCGTGAAGCTGCCCGTGATGCTCGGCTTGCCGTCGAGGATCACGCCGTTCATCGACGGAGCCGACAGGACGTAGCCGTCGAGCACGAAGGCGAACTGGTTCAGCGGGGCCTGAGCGCCGTAGAGGCGCTGGCTGATCTCGCCGAACGTCTGAGTGCCCTCGGCGTCGAACGAGAGGTTGACCGCCCACAGGCCGTTGTTCTGCTGCAGGCCGAAGGTCGCGTCGTCGATCGACGAGCCGTCGAGCTCGACCGGGCCGAGGATGTACTTGACCGTGCCGTCGGCATCACACGTGATGAGCGGCTCGTCGGCCGGCGCGTTCGCGGGATCGTTCGCGGGATCGGCGCAGTCGTACGCCTGGAACTCCGCCTGGAGGGCGGGCGTGATCCATGCCAGGTCGCTGCCGTTCGTCGGCGACGTGGTCGGCGTCGCCTGCAGCGACGGGTCGGGCGTCGGGTACGGCGTCGCCTGCCCGTCGTCCCCGACGAAGGTGTTCGCCGGCGCCCCCGCGTACAGCACGGCGCGCAGCTGCAGCTGCGCCGATGCCTCGATGCGGTTGCGAGTCTCCTCGTCGGCCTGACCGGGGATCTGCACCACGATCTGGTTGCCGCCCTGGGTGGTGACGTCGGCCTCGCCGACGCCCGAGGCGTCGACGCGCTGGCGGATGATCGTGACCGCCTGCTGCATCTGCTCCTCGGACGGAGCGGCGCCGTCCTCGGTCTGCGCCTCGAGGACGATCTGTGTGCCGCCCTGGAGGTCGAGCGCGAGCGCGGGGGTCCACGAGCTCTGTCCGAACACGTACACGCCGAGCGCGTTGATGCCGAACAGGAGCGCCGTGATCGCGAGGAGTCCGGTCAGCGCGCGCCATGCATGCCGGACGGGGGTGGATGTCGCCACGTCTTTGCTTTCTTGAGAGCCCGAACGGGCGAACGGAGGGGCGTCAGCCCTGCGACTTGGTGCCGGTCTCGGCGTCGGGGTCGGTCTTCTCCTTGCCCGCGGCCGAGCTCTGGTCGTCGCTGATCGAGGTGATGTCGCCGTTGGCGACGCCCTCGGCGTACTCGGCGTGGCTCTCCTCGGCGGCGAGGTACTCGTCCTCGGTGACCGCGTGCTCGCCGGGGTTCACGACGCGGAGGATCGCCTGGCTGTGCACCTTGATCTCGACGCCGGGCGCGAGCTCGACGATCGCGGGCTGGTCGAGGTTCTCGGCGTCGTACGACACGATCGTGCCGTAGAGGCCGCCCTGCAGCAGCACTTCGGAGCCGGGCACCGTCTGGCGGGCCTTCTGCTCCTGCTCCGCCTTCTGCTTCTGCATACGACGGCGGGAGCTCCAGAACATGAAGACGAGGAGCACGACCAGCAGGATGATGAGGCCGTAATTGCTCAGGAAGGAAGCGAAGTCCATGGAGCTGGAAGCACCTTTCGAGTCAGGCAGGCGCCAGGGCGGCGCTGCCTTGCAGGGAGGGGTTGGGTGTGAACCTCCAGCGATTATAGGACATCGAATCCGAGCACCGAGTCGGCCATGGGCACCCCCAGGTGGGCGTAGGCCTCGGGCATCGCGATGCGTCCGCGCGGGGTGCGCCCCATGAAGCCGATCCGCACGAGGTACGGCTCGACCACCGACTCGATGGTGTCGGGCTCCTCACCGACCGCGACCGCGAGCGTGCTGAGGCCGACGGGTCCGCCCCGGAATCGCCTCACGAGCATGTCGAGAACCGCGCGGTCGAGCCGGTCGAGCCCGATCCGGTCGACGTCGTAGAGGTCGAGTGCGGCGTCGACGGCCGCGATGTCGGCGCCGGTGCGGCCGTGGACGACGAGGTAGTCGCGCACGCGCCGCAGCAGGCGGTTCGCGATGCGCGGTGTGCCCCGCGAGCGTCGTGCGATCTCGGCGCGGGCGGCGGGAGGCAGCGAGACCCCGAGCATGACCGCGGAGCGCTCGATGACCCGCTCGAGCTCTTCGGGCTCGTAGTACTCGAGGTGGGCCGTGAACCCGAAGCGGTCGCGCAGCGGGTTGGGCAGCAGGCCCGACCTCGTCGTCGCGCCGACGAGGGTGAACGGCGACAGGTCGAGCGGGATGCTCGTCGCGCCTGCGCCCTTGCCGACCATGATGTCGATGCGGAAGTCCTCCATCGCGAGGTACAGCATCTCTTCGGCCGAGCGCGCCATGCGGTGCACCTCGTCGATGAAGAGGACCTCGCCGGGCGTGAGGCTCGACAGCAGCGCGGCGAGGTCGCCCGCGTGCTGGATCGCCGGCCCGCTGGACAGCCGCAGCGGGCGCCCGCTCTCGTACGCGACGATCATCGCGAGCGTGGTCTTGCCGAGCCCGGGGGGCCCGGACAGCAGGATGTGATCGGCGGGCCGCTGCTGGATGCGGGCCGCATCCAGCAGCAGCTGCATCTGACCGCGCACCTTCTGCTGCCCGACGAACTCGGCCAGCGACGTCGGGCGCAGCGCGCCCTCGATCGCGAGCTCGGACTCGTCGACGGGCTCTTCGGCTTCGCGCACGTCAGCCACTCACCGTCTCCTTCCGGGCGGGGCCGAGCGCCGCGAGCGTGCGCCGCAGCAGTGCCGGCACCGACGATCGGTCGGACTCGGGTGCGTCGGCGGCGACGTTCTCGACGGCTTCGACGGCCACGCGCTCGGACCAGCCGAGGCTGACCAGGGCCTGCACGACCTGTGCCGGGATCGCGGCGGAGCCCGCGGCATCCGTCCCCCCGGAACCGGCGGGGCGCGTCACCGCGATCTTGCCGGCCAGCTGCACCACGATGAGCTTCGCCGTCTTCGGGCCGATGCCCGAGACGCGGCGGAACGGGACGTCGTCGTCGGCGGAGAGCGCGTCCGCGATCTGCGGGACCGTGAGCGTCGCGAGCACCCCCAGTGCAGACTTGGGGCCCACCCCGGTGACGCCGAGCAGCTGACCGAACACGACGAGCTCCTCGCGGGTCTCGAAGCCGAACAGCGACAGCGCGTCTTCGCGGACGATGAGCGACGTGTGGAGGGTGACGGTGTCGCCCAGGTGCGTGGTGCGCGCGACCTGGGGGGTCACGGCGACGTGGAGGCCGACTCCTCCGACCTCGACGACGACCGCATCCGCATCGACGTGCACGGCGGTGCCGCGGACTGAGGAGATCATGCGTCGAGCCTACGGGGCGGTTCGGACGTTTGTTCGAGCGACACGCACGGCGACGTGCGGGATCACCGTCGGGCGAGTCGCTCCGCGTCCGCCCAGGCGCGCTGCGCGGGGGTGAGCGGACCGGATGCCGCCGCCTGCGCGGGAGCGCCGCGCCAGGCGTGGCAGAGGGCGAGTGCGAGGGCGTCCGCGGCGTCGGCGGGCTTCGGCAGCTCCTCCAGCCGCAGGACGCGCGCCACCATGGTCTGGACCTGGCGCTTGTCGGCGTTGCCGTAGCCCGTGATCGCGGCCTTCACCTCGGACGGGGTGTGCGTGGCCGCGGCGAGGCCCCGCTCTCCCGCGATCAGCAGCGCGATGCCGCTGGCCTGGGCCGTCCCCATCACCGTCGCGCGGTTGTGCTGGGCGAAGACCCGCTCCACGGCCACGACATCGGGCTCGTGCGCGTCCACGACGGCGCGCAGGCCTCGCGCGATGACCGCGAGCCGCTGCTCGATCGGAGCGCCCGGATCGGACCGCACGACGCCCACGTGGACCAGCACGGCGGATCGGTCGGGGGCGACGTCGACGACGCCGACACCGCAGCGCGTCAGGCCCGGATCGATTCCGAGCACGCGCAGTCGACCGCGGGAGGTTGCCACTCCTCCACGCTAGGCGAGGAAGACGGATGCTGCGGCCAGGCGCGCCTGGCCGCAGCATCCGTTCGTCCCACGAGGTCAGTCCTCGTCGTTCTCGAGCTCCGCCTGCACCTCGGCGGTGAGGTCGAAGTTGCTGTAGACGTTCTGGACGTCGTCGCTGTCTTCGAGGGCGTCGATGAGGCGGAAGACCTTGCGCGCGGTGTCGGCGTCGACCTCGACCTTGAGGTTCGGCACGAACTCGACGTCGGCCGACTCGTACTCGATGCCGGCGTCCTGCAGGGCGGAGCGGACGGTCACGAGGTCGGTCGCCTCGGTGATGACCTCGAAGCCCTGCGCGTGCGGCTCGACCTCTTCAGCGCCGGCCTCGAGCACGGCGAGCATCACGTCGTCCTCGCTGGTGCCCTCGCCGCCCACGACGATGACGCCCTTGCGGGTGAAGTTGTACGCGACGCTGCCGGGGTCGGCCAGCGTGCCGCCGTTGCGGGTGAGCGCGGTGCGCACCTCGGCCGCGGCGCGGTTCTTGTTGTCGGTCAGACACTCGATCATGAGGGCGACGCCGTTGGGGCCGTAGCCCTCGTACATGATCGACGAGTACTCGACGGACTCGCCGCCGATGCCGGCGCCGCGCTTGATCGCGCGGTCGATGTTGTCCTTCGGGACCGACGTCTTCTTCGCCTTGAGCACGGCGTCGAACAGGGTCGGGTTGCCCTGCAGGTCGGGTCCGCCGAGCTTGGCGGCGACCTCGATGTTCTTGATGAGCTTCGCCCACGACTTGGCACGGCGGCTGTCGATGACCGCCTTCTTGTGCTTGGTCGTGGCCCACTTGGAATGCCCGGACATGGTCCTCCTGAATTCACGCTCGTCGGGTGCGGGCGCGTGAACGCCTCGCCCGACGGACTAGTTTATCCCCGCTCTACAGCGCGAACTCGAAGCCGAACCGCGACGACAGCAGCGCGACGAGGTCGCGCGGGACCTTCGTGAGGTACGCGGGGGCGGGGGCGAGCGTCTCGGCCGAGCCGATGAAGGGGAAGTAGACGGGGCCCTCGGTGAGCCCCTCCACCCGGTCGCGCACCGTGACGATCTCGCTGCCGACGCGGCGGAGGCTCGGGAGGGTGATCGGCGAGGCGAGACGCAGGGTGTCGCTGATGGGCATGCGCCAGTGGGGCAGGTCGTCGCCGCGGCGATCGCGGGTCTCCTCCCCCAGCGGGCCGAGCACGCGGCCCCACGCGGCGATGCCGGGCACCGGCAGGGTGCGGTCCCAGACGAACAGGGTGTCGCCGGGCTCCGTGAAGCCGACGAGCTCGTGCGACCACTCGAACCGGCGTTCGTCCTGTGCCTTCGGTGCCGACAGGGCGTCGCCGACGATGCCGCGCGACGGGGCGATCATCCAGTAGCGCTCCTCTGGGTGCTCGCGCCACCAGTCGTTGATCGTCATGATTCCGAATCTACCCCGACGTGCCGTTTCTGCCCCGTCACCGGTCGCGCTCGCGGACCATGTCGAGGAACAGCGCGTGGAAGCGGTGCTCCCCCGTCACCTCGGGGTGGAACGAGGTCCCGAGGAGCGAGCCCTGGCGCACCGCGACGACGCGGCCGTCGTCGAGGGTGGCGAGACGCTCCACACCCGCGCCCGCCTGCTCGACGAGGGGCGCGCGGATGAACACCGCGTGGACCGCCGGCTCGCCCAGTGCCGGGATGTCCAGGTCCACCTCGAAGGAGTCGACCTGGCTGCCGAAGGCGTTGCGGCGCACCGTCACGTCGAGGCCGCCGAACGTCTGCTGGCCCTCGATGCCGTCGATGATGCGGTCGGCGAGGAGGATGAGTCCGGCGCACGTCCCGTACACCGGCATCCCCGCGGCGATCGCCTCGCGCACGGGCTCGCGCATGCCGAAGGCGCGTGAGAGCTTGTCGATGACACTCGACTCGCCGCCCGGGAGCACGAGCCCGTCCACCTCGGCGAGCTCCTCGGGGCGGCGGACCTTCGTCACATCGGCGCCGAGGTCCGTGAGCACACGCACGTGCTCACGGACGTCGCCTTGGAGTGCGAGGACGCCGACGCGGGGCGTCGTCACCAGCCGCGCTCGGCGAGCCGGTGCGGCGCGGGAAGGTCGGCGACGTTGATGCCGACCATGGCCTCGCCGAGCCCGCGCGACACGTCCGCGATCACCTTGGGGTCGTCGTAGAACGTGGTGGCCTTCACGATGGCCGCGGCACGCTGCGCGGGGTTGCCCGACTTGAAGATGCCCGAGCCGACGAACACGCCGTCGGCGCCCATCTGCATCATCATCGCGGCGTCGGCGGGAGTGGCGACGCCACCCGCGACGAAGAGCACGACCGGCAGCTTGCCGGTCTCGGCGATCTCGGCGACGAGGTCGTACGGCGCCTGCAGCTCCTTCGCCGCGACGTACAGCTCGTCCTTGGTCATCGAGCGCAGCATGTTGATCTCGCTCGTGATCTTGCGGATGTGCTTGGTGGCCTCCGACACGTCGCCGGTGCCCGCCTCGCCCTTCGAGCGGATCATGGCGGCGCCCTCGTTGATGCGGCGGAGCGCCTCACCGAGGTTGGTGGCGCCGCACACGAACGGCACGGTGAAGTTCCACTTGTCGATGTGGTTCACGTAGTCGGCGGGCGAGAGGACCTCGGACTCGTCGATGTAGTCGACGCCGAGCTCCTGCAGCACCTGGGCCTCGACGAAGTGGCCGATGCGCGCCTTCGCCATGACCGGGATCGAGACGGCCTCGATGATGCCGTCGATCATGTCGGGGTCGCTCATGCGCGAGACGCCGCCCTGCGCGCGGATGTCGGCGGGCACGCGCTCGAGGGCCATGACGGCGACGGCGCCGGCGTCCTCGGCGATCTTCGCCTGGTCGGCGGTGACGACGTCCATGATGACGCCGCCCTTGAGCATCTCGGCGAGGCCGCGCTTGACGCGGTCGGTTCCCGTGTCGGCAGTGGTCACGAGGTTTCCCTTCGATCGGAGCGCGGGGCGCGCAACGGGTGAGGACAATGCGGGTATTGGCCTAGGCCAAAAGATAGCATGGGCTGGGCCGTACACTCGGCGGGGCAGGGCGTCATCGGAAGGGCGGGCATGGATCTCGACATCAGCGGGCGATCCGCCTCCGAGATCGCCGACAGCCTGCGGGCGCGCATCGAGCGCGGCGATCTGCATCCGGGCGACATCCTGCCGCCCGTGCGCTCCCTCGCCGACGAGCTCGGGGTGAACCGCAACACGGTGGTCGCCGCGTATCGCCAGCTCACCCAGGCGGGCGTGATCGTCACGCGAGGCCGCGGCGGCACGCGCGTGGCCGACCTCTCCCCCGTCGCACAGGAGGGCTTCGCCGCGGGGAGCGTGCTGCGCGACGTCGGCACCGGCAACCCCGACCCCGAGCTGATCCCCGACCTCTCCGGGGCGCTCGCGGCGATGGCGGGGCGGCCGGTCCTCTACGGCGAACCGGTCATCGATCCCGGTCTGGAGCGCTGGGCTCTCGACTGGATGCGCGACGGTCTCGCACCCGCCGCCGACCTGCGCCTCACGATCACGAGCGGCGCCGCGGATGCCGTCGAGCGGCTGCTCGCACAGGCGCTCACGCGGGACGACGCCGTCGCGCTCGAGGATCCGTGCTTCCTCACCAGCATCCACACCGTGCGGATCGGCGGCTACCGCCCCGTCCCGGTGCCCGTCGACGACGAGGGGATGACGGTCGCGGGGCTGCGTGCGGCGCTCGAGCAGGGTGTGCGTGCGGTGGTCCACACGCCGCGCGCCCAGAATCCGACGGGCGCCAGTCTGTCCGCGCGCCGCGCCGAAGAGCTGCGCACCGTGCTCCGGGACCACCCGTACGTGCTCGTGATCGAGGACGACCACTTCTCTCTCCTCTCGCGGCAGCCGTTCCACTCGCTCATCTCGGCCGGTCATCGCCGGTGGGCGCTCGTGCGATCGGTGTCGAAGTTCCTCGGACCCGACATGTGCCTGGCGGTGACGGCATCCGATCCCGAGACTGCGGAACGGCTCGCGATGCGTCTCACTCCCGGCACGACGTGGGTGAGCCACCTGCTGCAGCGGCTCACACTCGCACTGGTGACGGATGCCGCGACCATGGCCGCGATCGAGCGCGCGGGTGCGCACTACGCCGCGCGCAACGCCGCCTTCGTCGACCGGCTCACCGCCCAGGGCGTGCCGGCGGACGCGGGCGACGGACTGAACCTGTGGATCCCTCTGCCGGTGCCCGCGCGGGCGGTGTCGGAACAGCTCATGCGGCGCGGCTGGCTGGCGCGTGCGGGCGACGACTTCGTACTCGGTGAGAGCGGACCGTCCCGCCGTCTCCGGCTCACGGTGCACGACCTCGACGACGCCGACGCCGAACGGCTCGCCTCCGATGTGGCCGCGGCCGTACGCGCGGCCGGTGGACGGCTCGTCACGCGCGAAGTGGCATGATCGAGCGGTGAAGATCCTCTCGATCCAGTCCGCGGTCGCCTACGGCCACGTCGGCAACTCCGCCGCCGTCTTCCCGCTGCAGCGCATCGGCGTCGAGGTCATGCCGGTGTACACGGTCAACTTCTCGAATCACACCGGGTACGGCGCGTGGCGCGGGCCGATGATCAGCCCCGACGACGTGCGCGATGTCGTCCTCGGCATCGAGGACCGGGGCGTCTTCCCGCAGATCGACGTGGTGCTGTCGGGCTACCAGGGCGGCGAGGGCATCGCCGACGTCATCCTGGACACCGTCGCGCGGGTCAAGCAGGCCAATCCCGCGGCGATCTACGCGTGCGACCCGGTGATGGGCAACGCGAAGTCGGGCTGCTTCGTGGCCCCCGCGATCCCGGTGCTCCTGCGGGACCGCGTCGTGCCCGCCGCCGACATCATCACCCCCAATCAGTTCGAACTCGGCTTCCTCACCGAGACCGACCCGTCCGACCTCGATTCCACGCTCGCCTCGGCCGATGCCGCGCGTGCGATGGGGCCGAGCACGGTGCTGGTCACGAGCGTCGAGCGTCCGGACCGCCCCGGGGGCACGATCGAGATGCTCGCCGTGACCGACGACGGCGCATGGATCGTGCAGACACCGCACATCCCGATGAAGGCCAACGGCTCGGGAGACGTCACGGCGGCTCTGTTCACCGCGCACTACCGCCGCACTGGCGACGCGGCCGACGCGCTCGCCCGCACGACGTCGAGCGTCTACGACCTGCTCGAGCGCACCCACGCCTCGGGTGAGCGCGAGCTGCAGCTCGTGGAATCGCAGGACGCCTACGCGAACCCGCGCCTCCAGTTCGAGGTCACGCAGGTCCGCTAGGGCGTCAGGGTGAGGACTTCGACCTCGCATCGAACCCCAGGACTGTCGGCGAGGCGTCTGTCAGCGGTGAGCAGCGCGCATCCGAGTCCCTCGGCGAGGGCGACGTACATCGCGTCGTAGGGGGTGACGTTCGCGCGCAGGTCGAAGGCTCGCGAGATCAGAGATCGCATCGGGACCCGCTCGACCGGCAGCGCGATGAGATCTCCGACGGCGTGGGCGAAGCGATCCGCGGTCAGTGCTCCGACGAGCCACCTCCGGCGGAACACCGACATCGTCTCGACATCGATGAGGTCGGGAGCGAGAAGGTGGTCGGCCTGCAGGAGTCGCGACCGAGCCGCGTGGCCGTCCTGACCGTCATCGGCGAGGGCATTCGCGACGACACTCGCGTCGACGACGATCATCGCCGGCGGTCGGCAGCAATGTCTTCGACTGCCTCGTCGAGCCCGACCCGCCCGCCCGTGTGCTGCGAGACGCGGGCGAACACGGAGTCCAACGTGGGCCGCGTCGCGAGTTGCGTCAACTCGGCGACGAGGAACTGCTGAAGCGATTGCCCCCGTGCCTGCGCGCGGCGCGTCAGCTCCGCGTGGACCTCTCCGGGAAGATCGCGAACGAGTACGTTCGGCATGCTTTCATTATGCATGCGCGGAGCCGATCCAGGGCCGGTCAGCACTGTCGCGCTCTTCCAGAGCGAGTTGTTCCGGCGCACGTCGTGGTTCCGGGTAGGCGAGCGCGCACCGACTCTCGTTTGTCGGGCAATTCTCCGCCCCGACATAGGTGGAGAACGTCTTCATGGGGCCCGTGCCAGACCACCTCCCGGGATCGACGAAGTAGGTGCCCATGTGATGGATGCCGCACTGTTTCGCCCGATCACGGAGGAGCCGATCGAAAGGGTAGGCGTCGAGCGAGTAGTCCAGAGTGGAGTCCGCAGTCTCGACCACCACGGCGGTGTATCGCACGTAATCGATGTCGGCGTGCCTCAGTACCTCGTTGACCCATTCTTCGCGTTCGAACTGGCGATCGTGATGCAGGTCATGAACGCCGTCGAACCACCAATGATGGTCGCCGAGCACCACGAATTGTCGACGGCCGGTTCCGACGCTGTCCGCCCAGCGCAACTGTGCGATCGAGAGAAAGTCCCACCCGCTGTCGATGATCATGCTGCAGACGCTAGAGCGCGCGCCCGCCACCACGATGCCCTCGGGTGATTCTGTGGGCTATTGCTCTGTGGGGGCGCCCTGTTGAGGAAGAGGCGCGGGACTCACGCGTTCCAGGCGTCGGACACCGCGCGGCGCACGTCGCCGAGCAGCTGAGGCAGCGCCTTCGTCTTCGCGATGATCGGGAAGAAGTTCGCGTCCGAGCCCCACCGCGGCACGATGTGCTGGTGGAGGTGCTCGTCGACGCCTGCACCCGCGACGTGGCCCTGGTTCATGCCGATGTTGAAGCCGTCGCAGCGCGAGACCTGACGGAGCACCCGCATGCCCTGCTGCGTCAGCAGGCCGATCTCGGCGACCTCTTCCTCGGTCGCCTCGTCGTACGTCGCGATGTGACGGTAGGGGCACACCAGGAGGTGTCCGGAGTTGTACGGGAAGAGGTTCAGCAGCGCGTACGCCGTGCGCCCGCGGAACACGATGAGACCGTCCTCGTCGGACTTGCGCGGCGCCGCGCAGAACGGGCACTCCTTGCGCAGCACCTCGGGTCCGGCCTGGATGTAGGCCATCCGGTGCGGTGTCCAGAGGCGCTGGAACTCATCAGGGACCCCGGGAAGCGTCGCGGCGTCGACGAGCGCCGGGTCCGCGGCATCCGTTCCCGGCACCGCCGACCCGACCTCGTCGTCACTCACGCGAAGTCCTCCGCCGTGTTGACCAGCGCGTGGGAGGCGATCGCGTCGCGGACTCGGCGGACGGCGTCGGCGATCGGCACGCCGTTCTCCTGCGAGCCGTCGCGGAAGCGGAACGACACGGTGCCGCCGGCCTGGTCCTGCGCTCCGGCGATGAGCTGGAGCGGCACCTTCTGCGTGGTGTGCGTGCGGATCTTCTTCTGCATGCGGTCGTCGGAGTGGTCGAGCTCGGCGCGGACGCCCTCCGCCTTCAGCTGGTCGATGACCTCGCCGACGTAGTCCGCGAAGTCCTCCGCCACGGGGATGCCGACGACCTGGACTGGCGACAGCCACACCGGGAACGCACCGGCGTAGTGCTCGAGCAGGATCGCGAAGAACCGCTCGATCGAGCCGAAGAGCGCACGGTGGATCATGATCGGCCGCTTCTTCTGGCCGTCGCGGTCCGTGTACTCGAGCTCGAAGCGCTCGGGCAGGTTCGGGTCGACCTGTACGGTCGACAGCTGCCAGACGCGTCCGATGGCGTCGCGGGTCTTGAGGTCGATCTTGGGCCCGTAGAAGGCGGCCTCGCCGGGCACCTCGGTGAGCTTCAGACCGCTCGCCATCGCGACGTTGCGCAGTGCGTTGGTGGAGTAGTCCCAGAACTCGTCCGAGCCGATCCACTTGTCCTTCTCGTCGTCGCGCATCGACAGCTCGAGCTCGAAGTCGTCCAGGCCGAAGTCGCGCAGCATCGAGATGACGAACTCGAGGACGCGGGTCGCCTCCTCCTCCAGCTGCTCGGGGGTGACGAACAGGTGCGAGTCGTCCTGCGTGAACCCGCGCACGCGGGTGAGGCCGTGCAGGGCGCCCGACAGCTCGTTGCGGTACACGGTGCCGTTCTCGGCGAGACGCATCGGCAGGTCGCGGTAGCTGCGCGCACGCTCCTTGTAGATCAGGATGTGCATCGGGCAGTTCATCGGCTTCAGGTAGTAGTCCTGGCCGTGCTTGGTGATCTCGCCGTGCTCGTCGCGCTCCTCGTCCATCACGATGGGCGGGAACATGCCCTCCTTGTACGTGACGAGGTGGTTCGAGGTGAGGAACAGGTCCTCCTTCGAGATGTGCGGGGTGTACACGTAGGTGTAGCCGCCCGCGATGTGGCGACGGCGCGCGTGCTGCTCCATCTCGCCGCGCACGACGCCGCCGCGCGGGTGCCACACCGACAGGCCGGAGCCGATCTCGTCGGGGAACGAGAACAGGTCGAGGTCCTTGCCGAGCTTGCGGTGGTCGCGCTTGGCGGCCTCCTCGAGGCGGCTCTGGTAGGCGCGCAGCTCGTCCTTGGTCGGCCACGCGGTGCCGTAGATGCGCTGGAGCTGGGGGTTCTTCTCGCTCCCGCGCCAGTACGCGCCGGCGATGCGCTGCAGCGCCCAGCCGTTGCCTATCATGCGGGTGTTGGGCAGGTGCGGCCCGCGGCACAGGTCCTTCCAGACCGTCTGGCCGTCGCGGTCGACGTTGTCGTAGATCGTGAGCTCGCCGGCGCCGACCTCGACGGAGGCGCCCTCGGTCTTCTCGGCTCCCCCGCCCTTCAGGCCGATGAGCTCGAGCTTGAACGGCTCGTCCACGAGCTCGACACGCGCCTCCTCGTCGCTGACGACGCGACGGACGAAGCGCTGGCCCTCGCGGATGATGCGCGCCATCTCCTTGTCGATGGCCTTCAGGTCTTCGGGGGTGAAGGGGTGCTCCACGCCGAAGTCGTAGTAGAAGCCGTCGGTGATGGGCGGGCCGATGCCGAGGTTGGCCTGCGGGTTGATGCGCTGGACCGCCTGAGCGAGGACGTGCGCCGTGGAGTGGCGCAGGATCGCGAGGCCGTCGGGGCTGTCGATGGTGACGGGCTCGACGGCATCCGTCTCCTCCACCACCGTCGCGAGGTCTTTCAGCTCGCCGTTCACGCGAAGCGCGACCACGGAGCGGTCGGGGAACAGGGCGAAGCCGTCGGCGGGATAGGGCACAGCGTCAGTCACGGAAACTCTCCTGGGAATGGCTCGGATTCAAGGCTACTCAGCTTCGGGCGCACGACGCGCCCTGCCCGCTCAGGCGCCGAGCGTTCGCGTGTCGGTCGTGCATGCCGTTGCGGCGGTCGACCAGACGAGTTCCACGCGACGAGTCTAGCCAGTGGTTCTCACGGGCCGGGTATCAGGGGTGCCCGACGCCGCTCCTGAACTTCGTGACGAGAGCGCGTGCCGGGCAATATGCTGACTCCGTCGTCGCCCGTGGGCCGGTCCCGCCTCGCCGCGACGATCTCCGTACGGCTGATGCTGGGGGGTCGATATGAGCGAGCACGAAGCCGCATCGACGGCGACGGTCCCCACGACCTCTCCACCCGCCGCTGGCGCGTCGGGCGGAGCCTCTGGTCGCGTGGGCCCAGCCTCGGAGGAACGCGTTCGACGGCCGTTGCGCTGCGGCGAGCCGACGATCTACGAGTTCGACACCGAAGACGCTGTGATGCTGAGGCTCACGCGCTTCGAGGGCGGTCGCAAGGGTCCGGTCATCCTGTCCCCCGGGTTCGGCACGTCGGCGTTCGCGTACACGATCGACACGACCGACACGAACTTCCCGGAGTACCTGTACGAGCGCGGCTACGACGTGTGGGTGCTCGACTACCGCGCGAGCCCCGCGCTGCCGTCCGGGGGCACCCAGTTCACACTCGACGACATCGCCGCCTACGACTACCCCGCCGCGGTCGCGAAGGTGCGTGACGTGTCGGGGGCGGACTCGGTGCAGATCGTGGCGCACTGCGTCGGATCGCTCACGATGCTGATGGCGCTCGGGCTGGGGCTCGAGGGGGTGCGCTCGGCGGTGGCGTCGCAGGTCACCCTGCACCCGCGGGGAGGCACGCTCAACGAGTTGCGCGCGGGGATCTACGCCGGGAACATCCTGCAGGCGCTGGGCTTCGACACGCTCACCACCGAGTTCGACGACGACCCGTCGTGGGGCGAGACGCTGTACGACAAGGCGCTCGCCGTCTACCCCTCCGGCGACGAGCCGTGCGACCGCCCGTTCTGCCGGCGCGTGATGTTCATGTACGGCGAGGTGTACGACCACGCGCAGCTGAACGACGCGACGCACGACCACCTCGAGGAGGCGTTCGGCGTGGCGAACATGACCACGCTTCGCCACATCACCAAGATCCTTCGCGAGGACCACGCCGTGAGCGCCGACGGAGACCACGACTACCTCGACGACGTGTCGGGCCTCCGCGTGCCGATCGCGTTCCTGCATGGCGCCGACAACCGCCTTTTCCTTCCCGAGGGCAGCGAGATCACCTACGACGTGCTGCGCGAGCGCAACGGCGACGAGCTCTACACGCGGGACGTGATCCCCGGGTACGCCCACATGGACTGCTTCATCGGGAAGGATGCCGCGCGCGACGTCTATCCCGTGATCACCGGCCGGCTCGACCGGCACAACTGATACGAGAACGAGGAGAGCGCCATGACATCGATCGACCCGTCCCCGGCCGAGGCCACGGCTGCCGCGACCCACCCGGCGCTCGCCGACCTCGCCGCGTATCCGTTCCTGTCCGCGCTCACCGAACGGCGCACGAGGCGCATCCCGCGGGGCTTCTCGGTGAACGCCGGCCCGCTCAGCCACGAGAGCCACAACTCTCCGGCGCCGCTGAGCAAGCTCGAGGAGGCGATCCTCATCACGTGCGTGACGGGGATCACCGGCATCACGACCCACGACGGACCGCTCGTCGAGAACAACGGGCTGGACGAGCTGGGTACGCCGTTCCTCAACATCATGGCCCGCACCGGCAGCAGCGCCGACAACGCGCAGGCCACCCACTTCTTCATGATCAACGACGACGGCATCTCCCTGCTCCGCGCGCCCCGCGGCGAGCGCGCACTCGAGCTCCTCAAGGATCTGCCGCCGAAGTGGGGCGACTGGAGCGAAGCCGACTGGATCGGCGCGGCCGATGAGTGCCTGGTGCGCGTGTCGGACCGCCGGCTCGACTTCCCGCGGGAGTGGCCCTACTACCTCGGCTGGAACAACCAGGCCTCCAACGCCCCGGGGACGACGATCTTCTTCCCGGTCGTCGACTGCACGTGGCAGTACATCAACGCGATCATCATCCTGCTCACCGAGCCCGGAGGCATGCGGCCGCTGTTCCTCGACGACTGGCGCAGCTTCCACCCGAAGAACGCGGTCGAGTGGATCGCCAAGATCGGCAGCGGGCTCGGGATCGGTCCGAAGATCCCCTACCACCCGATCGGCGGGCTCGACCGCGTGCGCAGCGGCTACCTCAACAAGGAGAGCCAGGCACCGCTCGGCTTCGGCGGCGCGCTGCGCACCGACTACGAGTCGTTCTTCTACTTCCAGAACCTCATGCTCCTCGGCCAGTCGATGGGGCTCGGCGGCTGGATCCACGGCTCTGTGTTCCCGCCTTACATCTGGCAGCAGGACGAGGCCAAGGGCTGGCACGGCCTGGGGTTCCGCCTCGAGGAGCCGAAGAAGCACCGCAAGTGGCCGCCGGTGCCGGCGTCGCAGGCGAACCCGGTCGGGATCGACGGCATCCTCGAGGGCCTCACTCCCCCCTACGTGTCGTCGATGGACGAGGCCGTCGACCGGGTGGTCGAGTCGAAGTACAGCGCCACCGGGCCGGCGTACGGCAACGAGAAGGTGTTCTCGAGCCCGTACCGCAACTCCGACGACGCGCGCGCCTTCCTCGAGAAGGGCACCCGGTTCGGTCCGGAGGAGATCGCGTACACGAAGGAGATCTGCAACTACATCTGGGACACCTACGGCCGGTTCCCCGCGCACGTGGATGCGTTCTACACGCCCGGCATGTGGCTGCAGTTCTCGCATCTCGAGATGGAGTACTACGACCGCTTCTTCGACCCGCGACAGTACACCCGTCAGGCGGCCCACGACTCGCTCTGGCACCCCTGATCGGGTGGGGTGGCCGCGAACGGATGCCGCGGCCGCCCGATTCCGAGCTCAGAGGTGCGCCGTGAAGAAGGCGGCGATGTCGTCGGCCTCCTTGCTCACGTACTGATAGCCCTCGTAGCGACCCGTCGACGGATACCGCAGGACGCCGAGCGAGTGCGGCGTGACCGAGGAGAACCCCTCCACGATGCCCATCTCGCCCCACGGGTCACCCGTGCCCTGGACATACTGCACGACGGTGTCGCCCAGCTCCCGTGCCGGAATCGCCGGGTCGTGGCGGCTGGGCAGCGGCGCGCGCAGGAACACGTAGACGAGGTCGGTGCTCGCCGCCGCGGCCGGTCCGAGCGGACCCAGCACGTCGCGCGCGAAGTTGCGGTTGAAGACCGGCAGCCGGGTGGGCTGCACCGCGAGCAGCGCCTTGACCGGCGGGCCGCCGGGGATCGCATACATGACGGTGTTCGCGCCGGCGGAGGTGCCGAGCGCGCCGATGCGGGCGGCGTCGACGTCGTGGCGGCCGCGCAGATAGTGGACGGCTCCGTTGAAGTCGCGCGCCTCCCAGCGGCCCATGGTGAGTGGCGGGCGCTTGCCGCTCTCACCGTGGTTGGACAGGTCGAAGAGCAGCACATGGATGCCCGCGTCGTGGAGCGCCTTCGTCGCGGGGAGGAAGTCGACGTCCCGGTCGACGAAGGGCACACGGCCCGCCGCGTTCCCGGTGCGATTCCAGAGCCAGCCGTGGACGAAGACGACGGCCGGCCCCGCCGCAGCGCCGGAGGGGACGAACCAGCCCTTCAGGTCGATGCCGTCGGTCGCGGTGAACGAGACGTCCTCGGCGTCGAGGCCGACGTCGGCGGGCGTGCGTGTGATCGGCTGGCGGTCCCCCCACACCATGAGCTGTGTGAGGTGCATGAGCTTGCGCAGCCCGCGCTCGCGCGTCACGTCCGCCATGTCAGCCCGCGACGGGGACGTGCTGGCGGAAGTTCACCCGCAGTCCGCTTGCGGGCAGCGGGAACAGCTCGTTGGTGAGCGTGAGGTCCTGATCGGGGATCGACCACTCCGCTGTGCGGAGCAGGAGCGTCAGGTACATCTTGACCGCGACAGTCACGATGTTCTCGCCCGGGCAGCGGTGGTGCGTGCTCTGGCCGTCGCCGTGCGGGACGTAGCTTCCCGGGGGCAGCGCGGCCTCGGCCTTCGCCTCGAAGCGGTCGGGGTCGAAGCGGTCGGGGTCGGGGAAGACGTCGGGGTTGCGCATGTTGATGTGGATGCCGCCCATCGCGCCCCACCCCTTCGGGATGCGGAAGCCTCCGACCTCCATGTCGGCCTGCACCCGGCCGAAGAAGGTCGCCGAGTTCATGGCGAAGTACCGGCGCACCTCCTTCGAGATCTGCTCGAGGTACTCCATGCGCTCGATCTGCTCCATGGTGATCGGTCCGTCCGGAGAGACCGCGAGAACCTCCGCGCGGGCGCGCTCCATGACGTCGGGGTGCTGCCCGACGATCATCGTGGTGAGCGTGAGCGGCACGAAATAGCCGCCCTGGCCCGCGAAGATCAGGTGACGGATGTCGCCGCGGAGCGCCTCGACCGGCACGTCGGCGTCGTTCGCGGCGACGATCATGCGAGAGACGATGTCGTCGTAGCCGCCCTGCTGGTGCTTCGCGAGGGCGTCGCCGATGATCTCGTCCATGCGCCGCCGACCTGCGATCGCCTTGCCGTACTTCGTGCCGGGGATCGGCACCGGCAGCGTCATGAACGCATCGCGCATGTTGGCGAGGTGGTGGTCGAGTTCTGCCGCGTGCTCCTCGCTGCGGTCGCCGGTGTACAGCGCCCCGGTGAGCCGTGCCGCGAACCGCTGCAGGTCCGCCCGCAGGTCGTGGCCGGTGCCGCTCTTCAGCCACGGATCGATGCTGCGCTCGAGGAGTTCCTGCATCGTGGGCAGGTACGACGCGATCGCGGACCGATAGCCGACCGCGCGCAGCATGACGGCCTTGCGCGTGTGGTGCTCGACGCCGTCGATCAGCGCGAGCGAGTTCATGAAGATCTGCTCGGCCGAGATCGGGTCCGCGTCACCGCGCACGATCCGCTCGTCCATCGCGAAGGTGTGGAACGCCTCGTGCCCCGAGAAGATCACGAAGCTGTTGCCGAACAGCCGCGTTCTGAAGATCGGTCCGTACTTCTCGATGCGGTCCTGGTAGAACCGGTGGTTGTTGCGCAGGATCGACAGGGTCTCGCCCAGCCAGGGCAGCCCGAACCGTCCGGGGGGCAGGGGCTTCTGCGCAGCCTTCGGCTTCGCCATCGTCACGTCGCCTTCTTCTTCGGCAGAAGCTTCATCGTCCATCCGAACCAGCGCGAGGAGCGGAACACCCAGTTGATCATCTGCTGGTTCCACTCGTGGAGCCAGTACTCCTTGATCAGGTGGTTCTCGTCGAGGATGAAGATGCCGGTGGCGCGCCCGTGGAGGGTCTTGACCGGCATCCGGATCTCGTACTTCAGGATGACGGTGGTGAACGTCTCGCCCGCGGTGATGTCGAGCACCTCGCCGACGAACATGCCGTCCTTGATGAACTGCGTGAGCCGGGTGTACAGCCCCACGATGTCGTCGGTCGTCCGGTAGTCGCCCGACATGTGGTTCTGACCCGGATAGTGGATGACGGCGTCGGGTGCGAGCAGCCGCCGGAACGCCGGCATGTCGGCGGCCATCAGCACGTCCCAGTAAGTGCGGATCAGGGTGAACCGCGCCTCGCGGTCCGCCTCGGTGACGGTCATGACACTCCCCTCATCCCCGCGGCGCTCGCCGCGGCCGATGCCGTGCTGGTGGCGCGTGCGGCTGTGGAGCCGACGACGTTCCACGGGGCGAATGCGTTCTTGACGCCGTCGAGCGACGGCGCGAGCTGCGGGTAGTGGCGAAGCAGCACCGAGGCCATCGTGTTGTCGGCGATCCACTGCATCCCCGTCTTCGTGTAGTACTCCTCGGTGTAGCAGTCGGTGATGAACCGGTCGCTCTTGAGCCGGCGGCTGGCCATGAGGATGAACACGCGGAACGCGGTGTCGCTGAACCCGAATCCCGGCGGAGGCGTCTCGGCGTGCATGCCCACCTGCAGATCGACCTTCTCGACGTCGCCGTACATGGCCTCGAGCTCCCGAGCCCACGTCGGGTTGTCGGTGAGCTCATCGAACGTCGCCGCGGGCTTCAGGTGCAGCTGACGGCGGAACTCGTTGTACCTCGGGACGCCGCGTTCGCGATCACGCATGACGTCGAGCGCGGCGAGGTCGAGGCGCAGCCCGTCGGGCAGCGTGATGTCCTGCATCCAGCGCGGGAAGTTGTGCAGCTGGACCGCCCCAGGATGCTGCACGCCGAACGAGTACCAGAGATCCTGGACCTTCGCGCCCGAGGTGAGCACTCGGTGGGCGTTGAGCAGGATGATCTCCTGGAACTCCATGCTGTCCACCAGCGAGCCGTCGTCGAGCGCGTGGACCTCGAGGGTGTCGGGCAGAAGCGGGTGGAGGCGGTACACCGCCGCGAACTCCTCGGTCAGTTGATACGGCGAGCCGTGGTGGTCGAACGCGGAACCCGGAATGCCGCTGATGACGTCGCTCTTGCTCAGGCGGCCGAACATGCGGTGGAGCTTCTCCTCCGCGAGCCCCCACCAGTTCGCCCGCATGGCGACCTTGAGCACGGGGTGCGCGATGATCGCGGGCGTCCACTCCACCGTGTGGATCTTGGCGAGGAGCGCCGAGACCACCAGCTGCGTGGTGCCGAAGAGCTCGTCCTCGGTCATGCCCGGGTAGTCCTTCTTCAGCCGATCGCAGATCGCGTTGTGCTCGAGGGTGAACAGCGTGTGCAGGAGGCCGAGGCCCACCCACCAGTTCTCGCTGAACCCGGTCAGCGCAACCCCGGTGGCGGGGTCGAGCGGCAGGTTCCCGTCCTTGAGGACGAGCTTTCCGTCCACGTGGCTGCGCACCTGCTCGCGCCGCTCGGGAGTGCTGCCGTAGATCGACGACGCGTCCCACCAGTGGGAGTTGTTGTTGATGAATGTCGGAGGCAGGTCCCGGTCGGCGTCCGTGCGGGTGTCGTCCGCCTTCGTGCGCGGGATCCGCATCGGCTGCTCGAACCAGTCGTCGCCGTCGGCGACGTCGATCTCGATGACGTCGGCGGGCTCCCTGCCGTGCGCGAACCAGTCGTGCGTCTGGAACTGGATCCAGGCGGCGGCGAGGAGGTTGATCGAGGTCGCCGGGGTGAACGTCTCGCGGCGCATCAGCTTCCGGCTCACCTCCCGTGGGTTCGGTGTCATGAGCTCGTCGCCCTCGGCGGGCCAGGCGTGCGCCAGCGGCACGTTGCGCGCGAACCGCGTGCCCGCCTTGCCCATGTCGGGATCGCCCAGGTCGTTGAACGAGCCGTCGGCGGTGCGGAACCGCCGACGCTCCTCGCCGGCCGTAGCCGGGGTCACGCCGGGTGCACGGCCGGATCCGCCCGGCGTGCGGGTGTCGACGAGGTTCTCCTCCCGCAGCTCGTCGCGCAGCGCGATCAGGTTGAGCAGGCCCAGAAGGAAGGGAAGCCGATACCACGGCCTCGTGCGATTGATCCGTGCGTAGAAGCGTCTGAGCACCTTGGGTCTCCTCGTAGCCGGCGGTTAACGCGGGAGGGCAGGTCCGTGGATCTGCCCGAATCATAGTGAAGAGAGCACGCACGGGCCATCCTTCGTACATGCGCTGCGCAGATCTTTCGGAAGTCCTGCTCCGCAGCATGACTCGGGGCGTGAGGCATCCGTTGCGGCGCCGTCGCCGGGATCACTAGTTTGAGTGCCGAGGGGGTGGTTCCGGGGCGACGTATCTTCTGCGGCGCGCGGGACTCCTCCGGTGTACGACCGTCTCCACCGAGTGTGTCGCCGAGCCCCGCAGAGAGGGAGTCGATGATCCGTACGCAACACGAGAACGACCAGAGGCACGCCGAGCTCCGTACGGAGGTGGCTTGACATGCCCGCGGCCGAACACGTCGACGCGGTGGTGGTGGGCTCCGGATTCGGGGCATCGGTCAGCGCCTACCGACTGGCCGAAGCGGGCCGCTCCGTCGTGCTGCTCGAGCGGGGACGCGCCTATCCGCCGGGGAGCTTCGCGCGCAATCCGTACGAGATGAGCCGGGCGTTCTGGGAGCCGAAGGACGAACTGCTGGGCCTCTTCGATGTGCGCTCCTTCCGCAAGCTCGAGGGCATCGTGTCGGCCGGCCTCGGCGGCGGATCGCTCATCTACGCCAACGTGCTCCTGCGCAAGGACGAGCGCTGGTTCGTCCACGATTCGCCGCTTCCCGGCGGCGGGTACGAGCACTGGCCGATCGGCCGCAACGACCTCGACCGGCACTATGACGCCGTCGAGGCGATGATGACGCCGGTGCCCAACCCGTATCCCGATCTCCCCAAGGCGCGGGCGCTGCGCGACGCCGCCGAGACCTTGGGACTGCAGGCCTTCTCTCCCCCGCTCGCGGTGTCGTTCTCGTCGAGGCCCGGAGCCGAGGCGATCCCGAAGCAGGTGATCGATGTCCCCTCGTACGGCAACCTGCACAACGCGACGAGATTGACGTGCCGGCTGTGCGGCGAGTGCGACATCGGCTGCAACGAGGGGTCGAAGAACACCCTCGACCACAACTACCTCTCCGCCGCGGCCGCGCACGGCGCCGAGCTCCGCACCCTGTGCGAGGTGTACGGCGTCACGCCGCTCGACGGCGGCGGGTACGAAGTGCGCTACGTGCGGTACGGCGAGCCTGACGCGAGCGGCCGTCACGAGCGCACGCATCTGCGCATCACCTGCGACCAGCTGTTCCTCGGCGCGGGCACGTTCGGCACCACCGCGCTGCTGCTGCGCAACAGGGTGGCGCTGCCTGCCCTCGGGCGCGCGCTGGGAACGCGCTTCAGCGGCAACGGCGACCTGCTCACCTTCTGCTTCGGCGCGCAGTCCACGACCGAGGCCGGGCATACGAGGATGATCGACCCGGCTTACGGGCCGGTGATCACGACCGCGATCCGCAAGCCGGATGGGCTGGACGAGGAGGGACAGGGCCGCGGGTACTACGTCCAGGAGGCCGGCTTCCCCGAGTTCACCAGCTGGCTGGTCGAGACGGCCCAGGTCACGGCGTCGATGCGCCGCGCTGCCGGCGTCGTCTCGCAGATGGTCGCGCATCGGCTGACGAACAAGAACGAGTCCACCATCTCGGCCGAGGTCGCCAAGCTCGTCGGCCAGGGGCGGCTGACCTCCAGCTCTCTGCCCCTGCTCGGCATGGGCCGGGACACGCCCGACGGACGCATCACGCTCGTCGACGGCGAGATCGACGTCGAGTGGACCACCGCGACCAGCAAGGCGTACTTCGATGCCATGCGGGAGACCATGCAGGGCATCACCGAGTCGCTCGGCGGCAAGTTCCGCGACAACCCGCTCTGGTGGACGAAACGCGTCGTGACCGTCCACCCGCTGGGCGGCACGCCGATGGGCCGCGCTCCCCAGGAGGGCGTCGTCGACAGCTGGGGCGAGTCGTTCGGCCACGCCGGGCTGTTCGTCGTGGACGGCTCCGCCGTGCCCGGCCCCGTCGGGCCCAACCCCTCGCTCACGATCGCCGCGATGGCCGACCGCGCCCTCGAGCACGCCCTCGAGAAGCCGAAGCCCCGACGTCGGCGCGCTGCGGCGGACTCGGCTCCCGCGCCGGTCGTCGAGGCGCCCGCGGACCCGGTCGCCGGCCGTGGCATGGAGTTCACCGAGAAGATGAAGGGCCACCTGGCTTTGGGCGAGACCGATCCGCTCGCCGGCTGGGAGCTCGGACGCCAGCTCGCGCAGCGATTCATGTTCCAGCTCACGATCACCGCGCCGGATGTCGAGCGCTTCGCGGCCGGTGAGGATCACACCGCGATCGCCGAAGGGTACGTCGACTGCGACCTGCTCGGCGGACGGCTGCCCGTGCAGCGCGGATGGGCCAACCTGTTCGTGACGGCGGAGGCCGCCCTCACCCGCGAGATGCGCTACCGGCTCTGGTTCAGCGACCTGTCCGGCCAGCCGCTCACGATGTACGGCTTCAAGACCGTCCGCAACGACCGCGGGTTCGACATGTGGACCGACACCTCCACGCTGTACATCACCCTCATGCGCGGGCACGTCCCGCCGGGCGAGAACGGCGCGCAGGATGCTCCGGCCGACGTGATCGGCGCCGGCATCCTGCGCATCCTGCCGCTCGATTTCGCGCGTCAGCTGACGACCTTCCGCGGGTCGGGATCGGGTCCGCTCGGCTCGATCGCACGCTTCGGGGCGTTCTTCGCCGGTTCGATGAAGGACGTGTACCTGCGTCCAGGACCGCCCGCACCCGGGACTGTTCCGGCCGCGGTCTCGTCGGCGTCGCCGGCGGAGGACGGATCGTGAGGGCGACAGCGCGCTTCCGGCATCACGACGAGGTGCACTTCATCGACGCGGGCGACGGCGTGGCGATCACCCTCATCAGGGTGCGCACCGACACCGGGCCCACGAAGGGGCCGGTGCTGCTGCTGCACGGCGTCGCGATGCGCGCCGAGTCGTTCCGCCCTCCGGTCGCCCGCACGCTCGTCGACGCGCTTCTCGATGACGGCTGGGACGTGTGGATGCTCAACTGGCGCGGCTCGACCGATCTCGACCCGCGGCCGTGGACGCTCGACGACGTCGCGCTGCACGACGTCCCCTCCGCGGTCCGCCACGTGCTCGCGGAGACGGGCGCCTCGTCGCTGCGGGCGGTGGCCCACTGCCAGGGATCGACCGCGCTCAGCATGGCGGCGGTCAGCGGGCTCGTGCCCGAGGTCGACGTGATCGTGTCGAACGGCGTCTCGCTGCACCCGGTGATGCCGACCTTCGCACGGGTGAAGCTGCATGCGCTCCGACCCCTCGTCCAGCTGACGCAGTCGTACGTGGACGTCCCCTGGCGCGACGGACCCGAGGGCGCGCTTCCTCGAGTGACCCGCAACGCCGTGCGCATGTGGCACGCCGAGTGCGGCAACGCGAGCTGCAACATGGCGAGCTTCGCGCTCGGATCAGGACACCCCGCGCTGTGGCGGCATGCGAATCTGGATGCCGCGACCCACGACTGGGTGGCGACCGAGTTCGGCCGCATTCCCATGAGCTTCTACGCGCAGCTCGCGGCGTCCGACCGCGCCGGGCAGGTCGTGCCGATCCGCGCCAAGGGCGGACTCCCCGTCAGGTTCACTGCCACGGCTCCCCGGACAGAGGCCCGTTTCGCGCTGTTCACGGGAGCGGAGAATCGCGCGTTCCTCCCCGAGAGCCAGCGGAAGACCCACGCCTACCTCGAGCGGCATCAGCCGGGCCGGCACTCGCTCACCGTGCTCCGCGGATACGGCCACGCCGACGTCTTCCTGGGCGCGCGTGCTCACATCGACGTGTACCCGCGGGTCCTCGCCGAGCTGAACGCGTGACCGGCGCGGTCAGAGGTGCTTGAGCGCCTCACGGCGTGACAGCGGGCTCAGCGCGTGCCCGTCGACGTACTGCCGGACCCATTCCGGCGCGACGCGGGCGTATTCGCGCAGCGCCCACCCGATCGCCTTGCGGAGGAAGAACTCGGGGTCGGCGAGGTTCGGCTCGATCGTGTCGGCCAGCAGATCCGGATCGACGCGGTCACCTCGGCCCAGCTGCGACAGGATCGCGATGCGCCGGATCCACAGGTCGTCATCGTGCGCCCAGGCTCGCGCGAGGACGCCGGTCGAGGCGGGGCGGGCGTCGTGCAGATCGGCGAGGCGGTGGGCGAGCTCGTCGGTGAAGTCCCACCACTGTCCCGTCCGCACCATGTGTTCGACGAGCGGCACGAGCGCCAGGTCGCCGCGCAGCGGGCGCATGGCGAGCAGCGCGAGGGCGGCATACCGCTCTTCGCGGTAGCCGGCGGCGTCCCACAGCTCGAGTGCGGTCGCGCGCAGGGTCGCAGCATCCATCCCCTTCGCCGCCCGCTTCGCCACGAGCCGCGCGTCGGGGACGCGGACGCCGAGGAACGGCATGGCCGACTTCATGTACGTCTGCTGTCCCGGCGCGCGCTCCGGGTCGGCGACGGTCCGCAGCTCGGCGCGGATGCGGGCGGCGAGATCGTCGGTCACGCCGACCACGGTAGCGCGGCCCGTCCGCGTAGCCTGAAGCCGTGCGACGACACCGTCTGGATTCCGCGGCGATCGCGTCGGCCGGTTACGACGCCGACACGGCCGTGCTCGAGCTCGAATTCACGTCGGGCGACGTGTACCGCTACTTCGCGGTGCCGCCGTCCGTGCACCGGGCGCTGCGCGACGCCGACAGCGCCGGCAGGTTCTTCCGGGAGCGGATCAGGGACGTGTACCCGTCGGAGCTCATCCGCTGAACCGCCGTGAACGGCAAAACCCCCGCCGAAGCGGGGGTTTCAGGTGGTGCGCGATACTGGGATCGAACCAGTGACCTCTTCCGTGTCAGGGAAGCGCGCTACCGCTGCGCCAATCGCGCCCGTGAAGGGCTATTCAATTCGAGTGGAGGTGGCGACGGGATTCGAACCCGTGTAAACGGCTTTGCAGGCCGGTGCCTAGCCGCTCGGCCACGCCACCGCGTGTGGTTTGACCCCACGTGCCGTGACCTCTTCGTAAAGAGGTCCCTGCACTCGAGCGGATGACGAGACTCGAACTCGCGACCCTCACCTTGGCAAGGTGATGCGCTACCAACTGCGCTACATCCGCATTTTGTTTCCGGCTTGTTCACCCGGGCACTTGAAAGACTCTAACCGATCCTGAGCGTCCTGCAAAACCGAGTGCACCCCGCGCGTGTCTCGCCGATGTGGTTCGAGGCACGCCCCGGCATCCGGTAAGGTTGTTACTCGTCCCCCTCGGGGAACGGGCGATTGGCGCAGTTGGTAGCGCGCTTCCTTCACACGGAAGAGGTCATCAGTTCGAGTCTGGTATCGCCCACCACCACACAAGACCCGGTCACGAATGTGATCGGGTCTTCTGCGTCAGTTGCCGACGTCCCACCCGTAGCGGCGGTGGAGCGCGTCGGCCACGCGCACGAACCGGTTCAGGTCGAGAGCGGATGCCTCGCGCCGCATGCCCTCGCGATGCACGCTGTAGAGCTGCTCGATGTCGATCCACGACGGCCGCCCCTGCGCGTCCCACTCCCCCGTGCCCAGCGCGAGGAAGTCCCGGTCGCCGTCGTGCGGCTTGCTGGTGAGCCGGACCGCGTAGACGCGGTCGGCGCTCTGGCGCGCGATCACGAGGAGCGGGCGGTCCTTTCCGCGGCCGTCGTTCTCGGCGTACGGCACCCAGGTCCAGATGATCTCGCCGGCATCCGGGTCGCCGTCGTGATCGGGTGCGTAGGTGATCCGCAGGGCTCCCCTGCCGGGAGGTGCGACCTCCACGGTCGCCGTCGGCCCGCTCCGGCCCTCCTCGGGTCCTGGTGCGGTCCTGGAGGGCACCGCCGTCCGGCGGGGCCGGAAGATGCCGCTCAGGATGCCTCGCAGCCCGGTTCGCTGTGTCACATCGTCACCCTAGCCAACGCCCGGACACGGCGAAGGCGCCGTGGCGTTGCCACGGCGCCTTCGGATCCGGGGGATCCGTCCGGATCAGACGCGCTCGTCCAGGAGGTAGCCCTCCTCGCCGTGCACGACGGTGTCGACGCCGGCCAGCTCGTCCTCGTTCTTGACGCGGAAGCCGATCGTCTTCTCGATCACGAAGCCGATGACGAAGGCGACGATGAACGAGTAGAGCAGGACGCCGACGGCGGCGATCACCTGCACGATCAGCTGGTCGGGACCGCCGCCGAGGAAGAGGCCGGTCTCGGTCGCGAAGAAGCCGAGGTAGATCGTTCCGAAGAGGCCGCCGACGAGGTGGATGCCGACCACGTCGAGCGAGTCGTCGAAGCCGAGCTTGAACTTGAGCTCGATGGCCAGGGCGCAGATCGCGCCGACGAGCACGCCGAGCAGGAGCGCCCAGCCCGGGGTCAGGTTGGCACACGCGGGGGTGATCGCGACGAGACCGGCGACCGCACCCGAGGCGGCACCCACCGACGTGGGCTTGCCGTCCTTGAACTTCTCGACGACGATCCAGCCGATGACGGCCGCGGCGGTCGCACCCAGCGTGTTGATCGTGATGAGGCCGACGTTGCCCATGTCCTCCGACAGCCACTCCGCGCCGCCGTTGAAGCCGAACCAGCCGAACCACAGCAGCGCGGCGCCGAGGAGCGTCAGCGGCACGTTGTGGGGCTTGAGGATGCCCTTCTGGAAGCCGATGCGCTTGCCGAGCACCAGAGCGAGCGCGAGGGCCGCGGCACCCGCGTTGATGTGCACCGCGGTGCCGCCGGCGTAGTCGATCACGGCCACGCCGCTCTCCTCGCCGAACATCGTCGTGCCGAGGTTGTAGATCCAGCCGCCGCCCCACACCCAGGCCGCGACCGGGAAGTAGACGAGAGTGGCGAACAGGCCCGCGAAGATCATCCACGCGCCGAACTTCGCGCGGTCGGCGATCGCGCCCGAGATCAGGGCGACCGTGATGATCGCGAACGTCGCGCCGTAAGCGGTGCCCAGGAGGCCCACGTTCGCGCCCTCGCCGCTCGACAGGCCCGAGAGGCCGAAGTCGCTGAACGGGTTGCCGGCGAAGCTCCAGGTGCCGTCGACGACGCTCATGTTGGCGCCGTAGAGGATCCAGAGCACGCCGACCAGGCCCAGCGCGCCGAAGCTCATCATCATCATGCTGACGACGGACTTGGCCTTGACGAGACCGCCGTAGAAGAACGCCACACCGGGCGTCATGAGAAGGACTAGGGCGGTTGCGGTGACCGCCCAGGCGATGTTGCCGGGTGCGTCCATGGGGTGATACCTCGCATCGGGTCGGTGACATGTCCACGAGGCGTCACGGGGGTCCGCCTTGTGCTGACCACAGTTTTGCGAGGGCCGGTTTCACCCGCCGTGCGTACCGTGTTTCGCGATGGTTACGTCGACCCCTGTGATGTAAACATCAGATTTCGGCGGGGCGAGAGCCCGCCGCGAAGAGGCGCCGGTCGACCGGGTGCATCACGCGAGGGTCGATGCCACCAGCCGCGAGACGGCGCGCAGGTACTTCTTGCGGTAGCCGCCGGCCAGCATCTCCTCGGGGAAGACGAGGTCGAGCGACGAGCCCGTCGCGCGGATGGGCAGCTGGGCGTCGTAGACGCGGTCGATGAAGGCGACGAACCGCAGGGCCGCCGACTGATCCGTGAACGGCGCCACATCGCGCAGTCCCACCAGCGCCAGATCCTCGATGAGGCGGATGTACCGGGACGGGTGCACGTGCGCGAGGTGGGCGACGAGCGCGTCGAACGTGTCGTCCGACGCGAGGCCGGTCGCCGCGGCATCCGCGATCGCCGCCTCGTACTGCGGCTTCTCGAGCACGACGGCGTGCCCGTCGACCGCGCGGTGGCGGAAGTCGGTGCCGTCGATGCGGATCGTCTGGAAGCTCGAGGCCATCGCGTGGATCTCGCGGAGGAAGTCCTGCGCGGCGAACCGCCCCTCGCCGAGTGCATTGGGAGGGGTGTTGGATGTCGCGGCCAGCCGCGTCCCCGAGCCCACGAGCTCGGCGAGCAGACGTGTCATGACCATCGTGTCGCCCGGGTCGTCCAGCTCGAACTCGTCGATGCAGAGCAGGTCGGCGCCCCGGAAGAGCTCGACGGTGTTCTGGTAGCCGAGCGCGCCGACGAGTGCGGTGTACTCGATGAAGGATCCGAAGTACTTCCTGCGGGCGGGCATCGCGTGATACACGGACGCGAGCAGGTGGGTTTTGCCGACGCCGAAGCCGCCGTCGAGGTAGACGCCGGGCTTGAGCTCCGGGCGCTTCGCGCGCCGGAACAGGCCGCCCTTGACCGGCGCGGCGGCGCCCGAGAAGGCCTGGAGCAGATCCTTCGCGCCCTGCTGCGAGGGATAGGCGGGGTCGGCGCGGTAGGTGTCGAACGTCGCGTCGGCGAACTGGGGCGGCGGAACGAGTGCGGCGACCATCTCGGCGCCGGCGAGCTGCGGAGTGCGCTCCGCGAGGTGGACGACGCCGGTGCGGGTGGTGGAGACGGTCATGCGGATCCTGCTTCGGAATCGTACAGAGGGCCTGTGACGGAGTCTTACAGAAGTGGTGTGTCGCCCCGCCCGGGAATCTAGGGTCGGAGGCGACGGTTCAACCCTAACCGTCAGCCGTGCGCGCCCGTCCTCGCTTGACGCGGGATGACAGCAGCCGGAGTCCTCGCACCCGATCCAGGAGTTCCCATGACCGTCGAGACCGACGCCTCGTCCGAGAAGTTCGCCGAGTACTCCGAGCCGGGGCGGCTCGTGACGGGCGACTGGCTCCAGGCGCGCCTCGGCGAGCCGGGCCTCGTCGTGGTCGAATCCGATGAGGACGTGCTGCTGTACGAGACCGGGCACATCCCCGGCGCCGTCAAGGTGGACTGGCACACCGAGCTCAACGACCCCGTCGTGCGCGACTACGTCGACGGCGAGGGCTTCGCCGAGCTCCTCAGTCGCAAGGGCATCTCGCGCGACGACACCGTCGTCATCTACGGCGACAAGAACAACTGGTGGGCCGCCTACGCGCTGTGGGTGTTCTCCCTGTTCGGGCACGAGGATGTGCGCCTCCTGGACGGCGGACGCGACAAGTGGATCGCCGAGGGGCGGCCGATCACGACGGATGCCTCGACCCCCGCGCCGACCGACTACCCGGTCGTCGAGCGCGACGACTCCGTGCTGCGGGCCTACAAGGACGACGTGCTCGCGCACCTCGGCAACGGACCGCTCATCGACGTGCGCTCCCCCGAGGAGTACGACGGCTCCCGCACGTCGGCACCGGCGTACCCCGAGGAGGGTGCCCTGCGCGGCGGGCACATCCCGTCGGCGCAGAGCGTGCCGTGGGCACGCGCGGTCGCCGAGGACGGCGGCTTCAAGCCCCGCGCCGAGCTGGACGCCATCTACCGCGGCGAGGTCGGGCTCGCGGACGGCGACGCGATCGTCGCCTACTGCCGCATCGGCGAGCGGTCGAGCCACACGTGGTTCGTGCTGAAGCACCTCCTCGGCTTCGAGGACGTCCGCAACTACGACGGCTCGTGGACCGAGTGGGGCAGCGCCGTGCGCGTGCCGATCGTGGCGGGTGCGGAGCCGGGCGAAGCGCCCGCTCGCTGAGCCGCAGCATCCACGCATGAGAAAATGGCGGGGATGACCGACACCGCACTGCCCGACCGTCTCGCCGAGATCCGCGACGAGTTCCTCGAGCTGCCCGAGCCCGATCGGCTGCAGCTGCTGCTCGAGTACTCCTACGAGCTGCCTCCGGTGCCCGCGGAGTACGAGGGTCACCCCGAGCTGTACGAGCGGGTGGTCGAGTGCCAGTCCCCGGTCTTCATCGTCATCGACGTCGACGCCGACGGGACTGTCGCGATGCACGCGACGGCTCCGCCGGAGGCGCCGACGACTCGCGGCTTCGCGAGCATCCTGGCGCAGGGTCTCACCGGCCTCACGGCTGCCGAGGTGCTCGCGGTGCCCGGCGACTTCCCGCAGACGCTGGGTCTGACCCGGGTCGTGTCGCCGCTGCGCATCTCCGGCATGACGGGGATGCTGCTTCGCGCCCAGCGTCAGGTGCGCGCCAAGACCGCGGTCTGACGCCGAACCGGGCTCGTCAGTCCGCGACGATCCCGTGGGCGGCGAGCCACGTGCCGATGCTGGCGCTCCAGCGCTCCTGGTCGTAGTTCCAGAGCTTCGTGTGCCGCGCCACCTCGAACACCTGCATCTCGACCAGATCCGGACGGGCGGCGACGAGCGCGTGCGACGCATCCGACGGCACGAATCCGTCGTCGTCGCTGTGGAGGATGAGGATCGGATGCCGGAGCTCGGCGGCCCGCGCGACGACGTCGAGCTGATCGAGGCGGATGGCCGCGCCGGTGCGGGTCAGCGGCGACGCCCACTCGGCCTGAAGCGCCTCGATCGCGAGTCGGCTGACCGCGCCCGGGACCCGCTCCGCTTTGGCCTGGTAGTCGAGCACGATCCGCCAGTCGACGACCGGCGACTCGAGGATGAGGCCCGCGATGGCGTCGCCGTGCGCCGAGTTGAGGGCGAGCTGCAGCGCGATCGCGCCGCCCATCGACCAGCCCATGACGATGATCCGGCGTGCACCGCGGCGCCGTGCGAATCCGACCGCCGCGTCGACGTCGCGCCACTCCGTGGCACCCAGCGCATACGTGCCGTTGCGGCTGCGGGGCGCCTCGCCGTCGTTGCGGTACGACACGACGAGCGAGGTGATGCCGAGGCCGTGGAACACCGGCACCGCCCGCAGGCACTCGGCGCGCGTGGTGCCGCGCCCGTGCACCTGGATGACCCAGGTGTCGCCCTCGCCCGCCGGGAACAGCCACGCCGGGCACGGCCCGACCGTCGAGCCGATGAGCTCGGGGGTGAAGGGCAGGTGCAGCTGCTCGGGGTGGTCGTAGTACCAGCCGCTGAACGCAGCCTCGGGAGCGAGGCTCGCGTCGGCGGCGACATGCGTGAGCAGCTTGCGCTTGACGCTGGAGGCGTCCTCCGAGAGCACCGAACCGAGCTTGATGTAGTCGGACGTGCCGCTCGTGAAGAGGCCGTAGCGTCCGGGCAGCTCGGTGTCGGCCGTGCGCGACAACGTGATCGTCTGCGCGGCCGTGTCGAGCGCCAGGATGCGGGTGTCGGCCTGCCGGCGCGCGGGTGTCACGACCTTTCGCGCCATCACGACGGAGCCCGCCGCGAGCGCTCCGAGCACGGCGGCCAGCGCCACGCTCAGCACCGTGAGCGCGGCCTTCACACCGGCGACGAGGGCGGGCGTCCTGCGCCTGCGGCGAGGAGTGAGAGCCTTCGGCCCTCCCGGGTAACTGCGTGCGCCGTCCCATGCGGCGCGCCTGGAGGCGACCATCGAGGCATCACTCTAGTCTGTCCGCGTGAGTGAGCAGCGTCCCCCGGCGGCACCGGGCTCTTTCGAGCAGGCCGCCGAGGCGGTGCGGGCGATCTCGTTCCGCGACGACCTCACCGTCCGTGAGATCGCCGCGCCGCAGGGTCTCGCTCCGAACGCGTTCGCCATCGCGGGCGACGTCCGCCCCGAACCCGACGCCACGGACTCGCCGTACGGCACGGGCCGGCTGGTCCTCCTGCACGACCCGGAGGAGCCGGCGCCGTGGAACGGGCCGTGGCGCATCGTGTGCTTCGCCCAGGCTCCGCTCGAGCCCGAGATCGGCGTCGACCCGCTGCTCGCAGACGTCGCGTGGACCTGGCTCACCGACGCGCTCGAATCACGACGCGCCGCTTTCCATTCAGCCTCCGGCACAGCGACGAAGACCCTCTCCAAGGGGTTCGGCGCACTGGCCGCGGAGGGCGACGGCGCGCAGATAGAACTGCGCGCATCCTGGTCCCCGGAAGGCGCGATCGCTCCGCACGTGGAAGCATGGGCGGAGTTGGTATGCATGCTGGCCGGGCTCCCGCCCGGCTCGGAAGGGATCGCGATGCTCGGTTCGCACAGGTCGCCACGTGGCTGATTACGACGTGATCGACGAGGTCGCGCGCGTCGGAGAGGTCGCGCGGCGCCTGGCCGACGGGGAGGGTCCCGTCGCCGTCGACGTCGAGCGCGCCTCGGGGTTCCGCTACTCGCAGCGGGCGTACCTGGTGCAGGTCTACCGGCGCGGTGCGGGCGTGTTCCTGTTCGATCCCCCGCCGATCGGCGACTTCCGCGCGCTCGAGGACGCCATCGGCGCCGAGGAGTGGGTGCTGCACGCCGCGAGCCAGGACCTGCCGTCACTGCGGGAGATCGGGCTCGAACCGGCGTCCATCTTCGACACCGAGCTCGCCGCCCGCCTCCTCGGTCATGAGCGGGTGGGCCTCGGCGCCGTCGTCGAGGACACGCTGGGCATCACGCTCGCGAAGGCCCACTCCGCATCGGACTGGTCGACGCGACCGCTCCCCCAGTCGTGGCTCGAGTACGCGGCGCTCGACGTCGAGCACCTCGTCGACGTGCGCGACAAGCTGGTCGCAGAGCTCGTGGAGCAGGGCAAGACCGAGTTCGCCGCGGAGGAGTTCCGCGCCGTGCTCGAGCGCGAGCCCAAGCCGCCGCGGGAGGAGCCGTGGCGCCGCCTCTCGGGCCTGCACACGGTGCGAGGCCGCAAGGCCCTGGCGGTGGCCCGCGAGCTTTGGACCGCCCGCGAGGAGTACGCGAGGGAGGAGGATGTCGCGCCCGGCCGCCTCGTCCCCGACCGCGCCCTGGTCGCGGCCGTCCTCGCGGATCCCGCGTCGAAGAGCGCCCTCGCGGCCGTCAAGGACTTCACCGGCCGTGCGAGCCGGTCGCAGCTGGATCGGTGGTGGGCGGCGATCGAAGCCGGACGCGCCGTCACGCAGCTCCCGCTGGAGCGCGCCACCGGCGGCGACACGCTGCCGCCGCCGCGGGCGTGGGCCGATCGCAACCCCGAGGCCGATGCCCGTCTCAAGGCGGCTCGTCCCGTCGTGGAGCAGCGGGCGGAGGAGCTCCACATGCCGACCGAGAACCTCCTCACGCCGGAGCTGCTGCGGCGTGTCGCCTGGACTCCCCCGCAGCCGCTGACCGCGGCATCCATCGGCGAAGCCCTGGCCGCGTTGGGCGCACGATCCTGGCAGATTGCGCAGACCTCACAGGTGATCGCCGATGCCTTTGTGGATTCCGTGCAAGCCGTGTCGGAGGCGTCGGAAACGGCTTCGTAGGTTTCCCCCACCCGATTCCGACCGCTCCACGCGCCCTCCTAGGCTGGCGACATCCCTACTTTTGGAGGCAGAGTGGCCGAGATTTCGGACGTCTTCTTCGTCGATGGCATGCGCACCCCGTTCGGGCGCGCCGGCGAGAAAGGCATGTACTGGAACACCCGCGCGGACGACCTCGCCGTCAAGGCGACGATCGGGCTCATGGAGCGCAACCCGGGCGTTTCCCGGGACCGCATCGACGATGTCGCCATCGCCGCGACCAGCCAGACCGGCGACCAGGGGCTGACCCTCGGCCGCAGTGTCGCGATCCTCGCCGGGCTCCCGCAGACCGTTCCGGGCTTCGCGATCGACCGCATGTGCGCGGGCGCCATGACGAGCGTCACCACGATGGCCGGCTCCATCGGCGTCGGGATGTACGACGTCGCCCTCGCCGGCGGCGTCGAGCACATGGGACACCACCCGATCGGCGGCAACGCCGATCCGAACCCTCGCTTCGTCGCCGAGAAGATGGTGGACCCGGGTGCGCTCAACATGGGCGTCACCGCGGAGCGCATCTTCGACCGGTTCCCGCACTTCACCAAGGAGCGCTCGGACCGCTACGGCATGCTGAGCCAGCAGAAGGCGCAGGCGGCCTACGACGCCGGCAAGATCCAGCCCGACCTCGTGTCGGTCGCCACGAAGGACGCCGACGGCTCCTGGGGTCTCGCCACCGAGGACGAGGGCCGCCGCCCGCAGACCACGATGGAGGACCTCGCAGGTCTGAAGACGCCGTTCCGCCCGCACGGCCGTGTGACGGCGGGCACGTCGTCGCCCCTCACCGACGGTGCGACGATGTCGCTGCTCGCCGGCGGCGGGGCGGTCAAGGAACTGGGCCTGAAGCCCAAGATGAAGCTCGTGTCGTTCGCCTTCGCCGGCGTGCAGCCCGAGATCATGGGCATCGGCCCGATCCCGTCGACCGAGAAGGCCCTCAAGAAGGCCGGCCTGACCATCGGCGACATCGGCCTGTTCGAGCTGAACGAGGCGTTCGCCATCCAGGTGATCTCGCTGCTCGACCACTTCGGCATCGCCGACGACGACCCCCGCGTCAACCAGTGGGGCGGCGCCATCGCGCTCGGCCACCCGCTCGCGGCCTCCGGCGTGCGCCTGATGATCCAGCTCGCGGCCCAGTTCGCCGAGCGCCCCGACGTGCGCTACGGCCTGACCGCGATGTGCGTCGGCCTCGGCCAGGGCGGCTCGGTCATCTGGGAGAACCCGTACTTCGACGGCAAGAAGCGGAAGTAAGCACGAATGACGAACTACGACGACATCGACTTCTCCCCCATCCTCGCCATGACGGAGGGCGAGGTGATCACGCACTCGCGGGTGCGCGACATCCGCCTGCGCTCGGGCAAGGTGCTGGCACTCGTCACCCTCGACAACGGACGCGACCACACGCGCCCGAACACGCTCGGCCCGGCCACGATGTTCCAGCTCGGCGAGACGCTGGACGCGCTGAAGGCGCGCGCGGCCGCCGGCGAGATCCAGGCGGTCGGCATCACCGGCAAGCAGTACATCCTCGCAGCCGGCGCCGACCTCAGCGACATCAGCAAGGTCGGCTCGAAGGACAACGCCCGCATGGTGGCGCAGCTCGGCCACAAGGTGTTCGGTCAGCTCTCCGAGCTGGGCGTGCCCACGTTCGCCTTCGTCAACGGGCTCGCGCTCGGCGGCGGTCTCGAGATCGCGCTCAACAGCACCTACCGGACGGTGGATGCCTCGGCCGCCGCGATCGCACTTCCCGAGGTGTTCCTCGGCATCATCCCCGGCTGGGGCGGCGCCTATCTGCTGCCGAACCTCATCGGCATCGAGAACGCCCTCGAGGTCGTGATCTCGAACCCGCTGAAGCAGAACCGCATGCTGAAGCCCCAGCAGGCGTTCGACTACGGCATCGTCGACGCGATCTTCCCGGCCGCGAACTACCTCGAGGACTCACTGGCGTGGGCCGACGGCGTCCTCGGCGGGAAGATCAAGATCGACCGCAAGAACGAGCCGGGCAAGATCGAGCGTCTCACCAAGTGGCCGATCGCCGTCAAGATGGCCCGCGGCATGCTCGAGTCGAAGATCGGCACGGTGCCGAAGTCCCCGTACGTGGCGCTGGACCTCCTCGACAAGGCGCGGAACGGTTCGAAGGCCGAGGGCTTCGCACGCGAGGACGAGGCTCTCGCCGAGCTCGTCACGGGCGACCAGTTCGCGGCATCCATGTATGCCTTCGATCTGGTGCAGAAGCGCGCCAAGCGTCCGGTCGGCGCCCCCGACAAGGAGCTCGCGAAGAAGGTCACCAAGGTCGGCATCATCGGCGCCGGTCTCATGGCGAGCCAGTTCGCGCTGCTGTTCGTGCGCAAGCTGCAGGTGCCGGTGCTGATCACCGACCTCGACCAGGCGCGCGTCGACAAGGGCGTGGCGTACATCCACGACGAGATCGGCAAGCTCGAGGCGAAGGGGCGCCTCGACGGCGACTCCGCCAACAAGCTGCGCGCTCTGGTCACCGGCACGACCGACAAGAGCCTCTACGCGGACTGCGACTTCGTCATCGAGGCCGTCTTCGAAGAGGTCGGCGTGAAGCAGCAGGTGTTCGGCGAGATCGAGCAGATCATCGCCGAGGACGCGATCCTCGCGACCAACACCTCGTCGCTGTCGGTCGAGGAGATCGGCGCGAAGCTCACCCACCCGGAGCGTCTCGTCGGCTTCCACTTCTTCAACCCGGTCGCGGTCATGCCGCTCATCGAGATCGTGAAGACGCCGCAGACCTCGGACGCCGCGCTCTCGACGGCGTTCGTCGTCGCGAAGAACCTCGGCAAGAACGCGGTGCTCACCGCCGACGCGCCGGGCTTCGTGGTCAACCGCCTGCTGGCCAAGGTCATGGGCGAGGCCGCGCGCGCCGTATACGAGGGCACACCGGTCGCCGACGTCGAGAAGGCGTTCGCTCCCCTCGGACTGCCGATGGGGCCGTTCCAGCTCATCGACCTCGTCGGCTGGAAGGTCGCCGCACACGTGCAGGACACGATGGTGCACGCCTTCCCCGACCGCTTCTACGCGAACGAGAACTTCCACGCGCTCGCGGAGCTCGGCGAGGTCGTCGAGAAGGACAAGGGCGGCCGCGTGACCGGCTGGACCAAGGCCGCCGAGAAGACGCTCAAGCCCGTGGTGGGCTCGTCGCCGGCCCCCGCCGCCGAGATCCTCCGCCGCGTGCAGGACGGCCTCGCGCAGGAGATCAAGCTCATGCTCGACGAGGGCGTGGTCCCCGAGGTCGAGGACATCGACCTCTGCCTCATCCTCGGCGCGGGCTGGCCGTTCATCGACGGCGGTGCGTCGCCGTACCTCGACCGCGAGGGCGCGTCCGACCGCGCCTTCGGCGACACCTTCCACCACCCGGTGATCAAGGGCATCGCGAGCTGACGTCCACGGACAAGGCGACCCCGGGCGTGTGCCCGGGGTCGCCTGCGTTGCAGGAGGGTTCCGATCCTCAGTGTGCCGCCGGCTGCGCGGCGCGCACGCGGAGATCCCGCGCGAGGCCGTCCCGCTGCTCGATCACCAGGCGGCGGAGCGCGGCCGCAGCATCCTGATTCTGCGTCAGCCAGGCATCGACCTGGTCGAGTGAGTCCGATGCGGGGAAGAGCCCGACCACGAGCCGTCGTGCGATCTCGATGCTGCGGGCGGCCCACGTCGGGCGGATCCGGGCGAAGTACTCGTTGTCGAAGTCGGCGATGAGGTCACGACGGTCGCCCGCGCGCACGCCGGCGATGGTCGCCGCGAGGTGGTCGTTGGTCAGGCTCTCGTCGTCCCAGGCCGCGTACCAGGCCGCCTGACGCACGGCGGCGTCCGGCCGCGCGGCCAGCACGGTCCGGTGCGCGATGTGTCCCTGTGCCGACGGATCGCTCGCGAGTTCGGCGTCCGCGTCCTCGGCCGACGCGTGCCCGGTGGCCGCCAGCGCGACGAGCCACGCCCAGCGCAGATCCGGGTCGAGGGCGAGCCCCGCAGGTGCTGCCGCGGTGCCCGCCAGCATGCGCCGGATCTCTCCTGCGCGGTTCGCGGACCGCGCCGCGGCGCCGCCGAGCGCGCGAGCCCAGGCCAGCTGGGCGTCCGAGCCGGGGGCGGCGGCCCACAGCGCTGCCCAGCACGTGTCGAGCCAGGCCTCGGCGAGCGGAGCGCGCGCGTCGGACGCCGCGTAGCGCCCGATCGCGACGGCGGCGTGGGTGATCGCGTCCGTCGTCAGCGCGATGTTCGTCTCGCGGGTGGCGTGATCGCCCGCGATCTCGACGAATCGTGTGACAGGCAGGTTCCCGTCCCGCGTGGAGTTCCAGAGGGCCGCCCAGATCACCGCACGGGCGACGGGATCCTCGATCGACGACAGATGCGCCGCGACCGCGTCGGTCGACGGTGCGTCGAGGCTCACCTTCGCGTAGGTGCGATCGTCGACGTTGGCGAGCACGAGATCGATCCCCGCGGCCGTCGCGCCCTCGAGGGGTGTACGAGGGTCGACGGCCTCGACCTGCAGCGTGCCCCGCCGCACGAGACGTCCATCGCTGACGGTGAAGAGCCCGCAGGTCAGCCGGTGCGGGCGCGGATCGGTCTGCGTCAGCACCAGGTCCCCGGCGTCGCCGCGTTCGATCGCGATCTCCGACACGCCGCTGGTCTGCAGCCACGCGCGGCTCCACGTCGTCAGGTCGCGTCCCGATTCCGCCTCGAGCGCGGACAGCAGGTCGGGCAGCGTGGTGTTGCCGAAGGCGTGGTCGGCGAAGTAGCGCTGCGCGCCGCGGAAGAACGCGTCCTCCCCCACGAAGGCCACGAGCTGCTTGAGTACCGACGCGCCCTTGGCGTACGTGATGCCGTCGAAGTTGAGCTTGGCGGCCTCGAGGTCGGTGATGTCGGCGACGATCGGATGCGTGGTCGGCAGCTGGTCCTGCACGTACGCCCAGCCCTTGCGGCGGCTGGCGAAGGTCACCCAGGCGTCAGGGAAGCCGCCGGCGGCCACGGCGGCGTGGGCGCCCATGAAGTCCGCGAAGGACTCCTTCAGCCACAGGTCGTCCCACCAGCGCATGGTCACCAGGTCGCCGAACCACATGTGCGCCATCTCGTGCAGGATCGTGTTCGCACGGCCCTCGTGCTGCGCCGCCGTCGAGGCACCACGGAAGACGTAGGCCTCGGTGAAAGTCACCAGGCCCGGGTTCTCCATGGCGCCGAGGTTGTACTCGGGCACGAAGATCTGGTCGTACTTGCCCCACGGGTAGGGGTAGGCGAACGCGTGCTCGAAGAACTCCAGGCCGCGCCGGGTGATGTCCAGGATCTCGTCGGCGTCGAGGTGGGGTGCCAGCGAGGCCCGGCAGAGGACGCCGAGCGGCACGGTGCGGTCGTCGCTGCGCCACTCGCCATCGACCCGGTGATAGGGCCCCGCGGCGACGGCCGTGATGTAGCTCGACAGCGGCAGGGTCTCGGCGAATTCGACGCGCACACCGCCGGCGAGGTCCTCGCGCGCGGTCTCCGCGCCGTTCGAGAGGATCTGCCACCCGGACGGCGCGTTCACCGTGAACCGCCACCGCGCCTTCATGTCGGGCTGCTCGAAGACGGGATACACACGTCGCGCGTCGGCGGGCTCGTACTGCGTGTACAGGTAGACCTCGCCGTCGACCGGGTCGCGGAAGCGGTGAAGCCCTTCGCCCGATGTGCTGTACCGGCCGCGTCCCCGTACGGTCACGACATTGTGCGCAGCGAGGCCGTCGATGCGGACGCGGGCGCCGTCCCACTGGACCTCGCGCGCGACGCCGTTGACCGTCACGCTGTCGACGGACTCGCCGAGGAAGTCCAGCCACGTCGCGTCGGTGGCGGCCGCGAAGGTCAGTGTGGCGGTGGTCGGGAAGGTCTGCGTCGCCGGATCCTGCGCGTCACGCACGTCGAGGTCGACCTCGACGGTGTCCAGACGGATGGTGCTCGATCGGGCCGCGGTCTCGTCACGGGTGAGGTTCGCGGAGGTCATGCCCCCATGCTTTCACGCCCGCGCGGTCCCCCTCGGCCGGTCCGGTCCGGGGGGGGGGGGCGTCGGCAGACAACGCCTCGCGCTAGCCGCGCTCCTCGCGGCTGCGGGCGAGGTCCGGCAGTGTCGGGATCTCGGAGGTCTGTGCCCCCCGCGCGACCGGGATGCGGGTGCCCAGCACCTGTGCGACGACATCCTGGGCGATCTTCGCCGGGGTGAGGCCGGCGTCCTCGAGGATCTGCTCGCGACTCGCGTGGTCGATGAACTCGTCGGGCACGCCCAGCTCGTCGACCGCGGTGTCGACCCCCGCCTCGCGCAGCACCTGGCGCACACGCGTGCCGATGCCGCCCACCCGGATGCCGTCCTCGATCGTGATGACGAGGCGATGGGATGCTGCGAGCTCGACGATCGACGGCTGCACCGGGACCACCCAGCGCGGGTCGACGACGGTGGCGCCGATGCCCTGCGCGCGCAGACGCTCGGCGACGTCGACCGCGATGTGCGCCATCGGGCCGATGCCGACGAGCAGCACGTCCTGTGCGTCGGAGCGCACCAGCACGTCCACACCGTCCTCTAGGCGCTCGAGGGCAGGGAGCTCGGGGCTCACGCCGCCCTTCGGGAAGCGGATGACGGTGGGGGCGTCCTCGACGGCGACCGCCTCGTGCAGCTCCTCGCGCAGTCGCGCCTCGTCGCGGGGCACGGCGATGCGGATGTGCGGCACGATCTGCAGCATCGCGAGGTCCCAGATGCCGTGGTGGCTCGGGCCGTCGGGGCCGGTGACGCCGGCGCGGTCCAGCACGAAGGTGACACCCGCACGGTGGAGCGCGACATCCATCAGCACCTGGTCGAATGCGCGGTTCATGAACGTCGCGTAGATGGCGACGACCGGGTGCAGGCCGCCGAACGCGAGGCCTGCGGCCGATGCGACGGCGTGCTGCTCGGCGATCCCGACGTCGTAGACGCGGTCCGGGAAGCGCTGTGCGAACGGCAGGAGGCCGGTCGGCCGCAGCATGGCGGCGGTCATCGCGATGACGTCGTCGCGCTCGTCGCCCACGTGCACCAGCTCGTCGGCGAACACATCGGTCCAGGCGGTGCCGCCCGCGGCGCCGAGCGCCTCGCCCGTGATCGGGTCGATCTTGCCGACGGCGTGGAACTGGTCGGCCTCGTCCTCGAGCGCCGGCGCGTAGCCGCGGCCCTTCTCGGTGATCGCGTGGACGATGACGGGGGCGCCGTACTCCTTGGCGAGCTCGAGGGTCTCGATGAGGGTAGGCAGGTCGTGCCCGTCCACCGGGCCGAGATACTTGATGTCGAGGTTCGAATAGAGCGCGGCGTTGTTCGTGAACCGCGACAGGAATCCGTGCGTGCCGCCGCGCACGCCCCGGTAGACGGCGCGGGCCGCGGGGCCGAGCTTGCGGAACACGGTGTCGGAGCCGCGGTGGAGGTTGCGGTATGCGTCCGCCGTGCGGACGCGGTTGAGGTAGCGCGCCATGCCGCCGATGGTCGGGGCGTAGGAGCGTCCGTTGTCGTTGACGACGATGACGAGGTTGCGGTCGTTGTCGTCGGAGATGTTGTTGAGCGCCTCCCACGTCATGCCGCCGGTGAGCGCGCCGTCGCCGACGACGGCGACCACATGCCGGTCCTTGCGGCCGGTGCGCGTCAGCGCGCGGGAGACGCCGTCCGCCCAGCTCAGCGAGCTGGAGGCGTGGGACGACTCGACGACGTCGTGCGGGCTCTCGGAGCGCTGCGGGTAGCCGGCGAGGCCTTCGCGCGCGCGGAGCTTCGTGAAGTCCTGGCGCCCGGTGAGCAGCTTGTGCACGTAGGACTGGTGGCCCGTGTCGAAGATCATGGGATCGTTCGGCGAGTCGAACACGCGGTGCAGCGCGATCGTCAGCTCGACGACCCCGAGGTTGGGGCCGAGGTGACCGCCCGTGCGTGCGACGTTCTCGACGAGGAAGCCGCGGATCTCGTCCGCGAGCTGCTCGAGCTGATCGAGGCTCAGCGCGTCGAGGTCGCGGGGTCCGGTGATGGACGACAACAGCGACATCCCCGCTCCTTTCCGGCCCCGGAAGGGCCCTGCAAGTCTACCCGGGGCGTGAAGGGGGGACCGGATGCCGCGGCATCCGGTCCCCCGTGAATCACCTGTCAGACCAGCGAACGCAGCACGTACTGCAGGATGCCGCCGTTGCGGTAGTAGTCGGCCTCACCGGGCGTGTCGATGCGGACGACCGCGTCGAACTCGACCGTCTGCTTGCCCTCGGGCGAGAACTCGCTGGGCTCGGCCGTGACCTTGACGGTCTTCGGCGTGACGCCCTCGTTGAGCTGCTCGAGACCCGAGATCGAGACGATCTCGGTGCCGTCCAGGCCCAGCGACTTCCAGCTCTCGCCGGCGGGGAACTGCAGCGGCACGACGCCCATGCCGATGAGGTTCGAGCGGTGGATGCGCTCGAAGCTCTCGGTGATGACCGCCTTCACGCCCAGCAGACTCGTGCCCTTGGCCGCCCAGTCGCGCGACGAGCCGGAGCCGTACTCCTTGCCGCCGAACACGACGAGCGGGGTGCCCTGCGCCTGGTAGTTCTGGCTCGCGTCGTAGATGTACGACTGCGGACCGCCCTCCTGCGTGAAGTCGCGCGTGTACCCGCCCTCGACGATCTGGCCGTCGTTGACGGCGGAGACCAGCTCGTTCTTGAGGCGGATGTTGGCGAAGGTGCCGCGGATCATGACCTCGTGGTTTCCACGGCGCGAGCCGTAGGAGTTGAAGTCCTTCTGCGCGACGCCGTGCTCGGTGAGGTACTGAGCGGCGGGAGTGCCGGCCTTGATGTTGCCGGCGGGCGAGATGTGGTCGGTCGTGACCGAGTCGCCCAGGGTCGCCATCACTCGGGCGCCCGAGATGTCGGCGACGGGGGTCAGATCCATCGACATGCCGTCGAAGTACGGGGCCTTGCGGACGTACGTCGAGTCGGCGTCCCACTCGAACACGGGGCCCTCGGGCGTCGGCAGGTTCTTCCAGCGCTCGTCGCCCTCGAAGACCGTCGCGTACTGCGTGATGAACTGCTCGCGCGAGATCGACGTGTCGATGATCTGCTGGACCTCTTCGGGCGACGGCCAGATGTCCTTGAGGAAGACGTCGTTGCCGTCGGTGTCCTTGCCGAGCGGGTCGGTCTCGAAGTCGAAGTTCATCGAGCCGGCCAGCGCGTACGCGACCACCAGCGGCGGCGAGGCGAGGTAGTTCATCTTCACGTCGGGGCTGATGCGGCCCTCGAAGTTACGGTTGCCCGACAGCACGGCGGTGACGGCGAGGTCGTTCTCATTGATGGCCTCGGAGACCTCTTCGATGAGCGGGCCCGAGTTGCCGATGCAGATCGTGCAGCCGTAGCCGACCGTGAAGAAGTCGAGGCCCTCGAGCGCCTTGTCGAGGCCCGACTTCTCGTAGTAGTCGGTGACGACCTTCGAGCCCGGGCCGAGCGTCGTCTTGACCCACGGCTTGCGCTTGAGGCCCTTGTCGACCGCCTTCTTGGCGAGCAGGCCCGCGGCGATCATGACCGACGGGTTGGACGTGTTCGTGCACGACGTGATGGCGGCGAGCGTCACCGCGCCGTTGTCGAGGATGTACGCCTCGCCATCGGGCGTGGTGACCTTGACCGGCTTCGAGGCCGTCGCGGGCGCACCGCTGTTGATGTGCACCGGGCGCGTCGTGGGCGCCTCCTCGCCGGGCACCGCGCCCGGGTCGGATGCCGGGAACGAGTGCTTCGACTCGAGGTCGACGATGTCGTCGCTCGTCGAGGCCGTCGCGTAGTTCACGATGTCCTTCTCGAACTGCGACTTCGCCTCCGACAGCAGGATGCGGTCCTGCGGGCGCTTGGGTCCGGCGATCGACGGCACGACCGTGCCGAGGTCCAGCTCCATGTACTCGCTGAAGACGAGCTCGCGGGCCGGGTCGTGCCAGAGCGACTGCTCCTTGGCGTACGCCTCGACGAGCGCGACGGCGTCTTCGTCCCGGCCGGTGAGGCGCAGGTAGTCGAGGGTCACGTCGTCGATGGGGAACATCGCGGCGGTCGAGCCGAACTCGGGGCTCATGTTGCCGATGGTGGCGCGGTTCGCGAGCGGCACCGAGGCGACGCCCTCGCCGTAGAACTCGACGAACTTGCCGACGACGCCGTGCTTGCGCAGCATGTCGGTGATCGTGAGCACGACGTCCGTCGCGGTGACGCCGGCCGGGATCGAGCCGGTGAGCTTGAAGCCGACGACGCGCGGGATGAGCATCGACACCGGCTGGCCGAGCATCGCGGCCTCGGCCTCGATGCCTCCGACGCCCCAGCCGAGCACGCCGAGGCCGTTGACCATCGTGGTGTGCGAGTCGGTGCCGACGCAGGTGTCGGGGTAGGCGCGGAGCACGCCGTTCACCTGCCGGTCGTAGATGACCTTCGCGAGGTGCTCGATGTTCACCTGGTGCACGATGCCCGTGCCCGGTGGGACGACCTTGAAGTCGTCGAACGCCGTCTGGCCCCACCGCAGGAACTGGTACCGCTCGCCGTTGCGCTCGTACTCGATCTCGACGTTGCGCTCGAGGGCGTCCTCGCGGCCGAAGAGGTCGGCGATGACCGAGTGGTCGATGACCATCTCGGCGGGCGAGAGCGGGTTGATCCTGCTGGGGTCGCCGCCGAGCGCCGTGACGGCCTCACGCATCGTGGCGAGGTCGACGATGCAGGGGACGCCCGTGAAGTCCTGCATCACGACGCGTGCGGGCGTGAACTGGATCTCGGTGTCGGGCTCCGCGTCGGGGTTCCACGAGCCGAGCGCCTGGATCTGCTCCTTGGTGACGTTGGCGCCGTCCTCGGTGCGCAGCAGATTCTCGAGCAGCACCTTGAGGCTGAACGGGAGCTTCTCGTAGCCCGCGACGGTGTCGACGCGGAAGATCTCGTAGTCGGTGCTGCCGACCGTCAGGGTGCTCTTCGCACCGAAGCTGTCAACCGTGGACACGTCTGTCTCCTTCGTCGGCGGCGGGATCGTGCCGGAGTCCGGCATCCCCATCTTCCCCCGCTCCGAAGCCCTCGGCTAGTGAGGTCGACCTAACGGTTCGGGAGAAATTTATCTTGATGTCGAGATAAATGTATCACTTCGGGGCGCGCGGGTAGAGCGCGCGCACGGCGAGCCATGTGACCGCGACCAAGGGCGCGAAGAGCGGCAGGCCCATGATCAGCTTGATCGTGCCGAGCGCGGCGACGTCGCCCGCGAAGTACAGCGGGAGCTGCACGATCAGGCGGAGCGCGAAGAGGCCTGCCCACGCGATCGAGAGCCAGAAGAAGACGCGTCGCTTGCGCTTGTCGGCGCGCCAGGCGGTGCCCTCCCCCATCAGGAAGCCGACGGCCAGGCCGATGAGCGGCCACCCGATGAGAGCCGACACGAGGAAGGCGGTGCCGTACAGCGTGTTGGTGAGGAAGCCCGGGATGAAGCTGTCCTCTCCCCTGCCGGTCCACAGCGACAGGCCCGCCGCCGCGGCCGCGGCGATCAGGCCGCCGATCGCGGCGCTCGCGGACTGCCGCTGGATCAGGCGCACGATCGTGAAGACCGCGGCGAGACCGACCGACAGCGCGAGGCTGAGGGGCAGGTTCCCCGACTTCGCCTCGGCGTCGTAGGTGGCCGTCCAGGCGACGAGGAACACGACGCCCGGAAGGACGGATTCGAGGATGCCGCGCCAGCCGCCCATCGCGGCCCACACGACGTGCCCGGTGGTCTTGCCCTCGGCCGGGTCGAGGCCGGCGCGACGCGCGGCACCTCCCAGGGCGGCGCCGAGCATCTCGGACGCGGAGGGTGCGGCATCCGGTGTCCCCTCGGAGGGGCCGGCCGCACCGCTCGCGCGGGATTCCGACGCGTCGTCGGGGCGCGAGGGGTCGCTCACGCCGAGCCCGGCGTCGCCGGCATCTTCAGCGGGATGAGGTCGCGGGGCGGCATCGGCGAGCCGCCGCGGACCACGACGATCGACCGGAACAGGTCCTCGACGGCGGCCGCCGCCTCGACGTCGGCCGTCGCTGCACCGCCGATCACGCCGCGCAGGAACCAGCGCGGGCCGTCGACGCCGACGAAGCGCGCGAGGCGCTTGCCCGCGGTGCCGTCGGGACCGGCGATCACCGGCACCTCGGCGAGGAGCTCCGGACCCAGCGGCCCCTCGCGCTCCTCGACGCGGCCGCCCTGCTGGCGGATCTGCTGGCGGATCTGCTCGCGCGTCTCCTCCCACAGGCCGGCCGAGCGCGGTGCCGCGAACGGCTGCACCTGGAGGGTCGAGTCGGCGTAGTCGAGGCCGACGGCGACGATGCGCTTGGTCTGCTCCTCGACTTCGAGGCGCAGGTTCAGGCCCTCACGAGGGAGGATCTTGATCCCGCCGAGATCGATGTAGGGGCGGACCGGGTTGGCCTCGGACTCGTCGAACGGGCCGGTCGTGGCGCGGTCGTCGGGTGCGACCTTGCGCGGGCCGTCGACGGATGAGGGGTCGGTCATGCGAGGACTCCGTCCTTCTGGTAGCCCGTGGAGCCGAAGCCGCCCTCGCCGCGCACGCTGTCGGGCAGGGTTTCCACGGGGATGAATACGGCGCGCGGCACCGGCATCACGATGATCTGCGCGATGCGGTCGCCCACGGCGATGTCGTGTGCCTGCGCCCGATCGGTGTTCTGCAGGATCACCTTGATCTCGCCGCGGTAGCCGGCGTCGATCGTGCCGGGCGCGTTGACGACGGTGATCCCGTGCTTGGCCGCCAGGCCGCTGCGCGGGACCACGAAGGCGACATACCCCTCGGGCAGCGCGATCCGCACGCCGGTGCCGACGAGGGCACGCTCACCGGGCTCGAGGCGCACCGCCTCGGCTGCGACGAGGTCGGCTCCGGCGTCCCCAGGGTGCGCGTACACCGGGACGTCGGGGGCGATAATGGGGACGTCCACCGTTTCAGTCACCCAACGAGGGTAATGCAGAACTCAATGCCTCACGCCGGTGCCCGAACCGGCCGTGCCGACGCCTATCGCGAGCGGCTCGGCCCATCGCTGTGGATCCTGGTCGCTGCGGGAATGGCGGCGCCGATGGCGGCGCTCGTCGTCACGCCGATCGACACGACGATCGCCCTGATCGTGGGCGCCGTCGTCGGCGTCCTGCTGATCGCGCTGCTGATCCTGGCGGCACCCGTCGTCGAGGTCCGCGACGGAGAGCTGAGGGCCGGGCGTGCGCACATCGGTGTCGAGTACCTCGGCGACGGCGAGGTGCATGTCGGGGAGGACGCGCGCCATGCGCGCGGTGCGGGTCTCGACCCGCGGTCGTGGCATCTCATCCGGGGCGGGATCGACGGGGTCGTCGTGCTCCCGGTGACGGATGCCGATGATCCGACGACCGCGTGGGTCATCTCCTCGCGGACGCCGGACCGGCTGGCCGCCGCAGTGCGGCGGGCTCAGATCACGCGGCGCACTCAGTACAGATAGGGCCGTCTGCGGTCTCGTGATCGAGCTGCGAGCGGTGCTTCACGAGGAAGCAGTTCGAACAGGTGAACTCGTCCTCCTGTGCGGGGAGAACGACGACGTCGAGCTCGAGGTCCGACAGGTCGGCACCAGGCAGCTCGAAGCCCGACGGGTTGTCGGCGTCCTCCACGTCGACCGAGCCCGAGAGCTTGTCGGGAACGCGCTCCTTGAGCGCCTCGATCGACTCGCTGTCGTCCTCGGTCTTGCGGGGGGCGTCGTAATCGGTGGCCATGCGTGAAGATCTCAACTTCCGGGTATTCGCGGTTGCGCTCGCCCTTGCGGGCGGCGATAGTTTGCACGACCATTCCCCTTTTCGCAAATGCGATCCGGCGCCATCCTGACCGTGCGTTCGCGTGAAACTCGCGGCACGCGCGGGATATTCCCGGTCGTCGTGGTGCGCTGTGACACCATGGGGCGGACAGGCGGGCTCTGAAGCCGTGAGTCCGCCGGGAAAGCGCAGCCAAGAGCCGGCACGAGAAGCAGGGAGCGTCCGCATGGAACAGCTCAAAGTCATCGGAACCGAGGACGACAAGCTCATCCTGGCGACGGAGTCCGGCGAGAGATTCACGCTCGAGGTCGACGACGTCCTCCGCGGTGAGCTGCGCAAGGCGCGCCGCGAGCGCGAGTCCGACGTGCAGACGCCGCGCCCCAGTCCCCGCGAGATCCAGGCCCACATCCGGTCGGGGCTGTCCGCGCGGGAGGTCGCCGAACTCCTCGGTGCCCGCGTCGAGGACATCGTGCGCTTCGAGGGCCCCGTGCTCGCCGAGCGGGAGCACATCGTCGGTCAGGCGCTGGCGGTTCCGGTGCTGCTCGGCGGCGATTTCGAAGGTGACGGACAGACGACGTTCGGCTCCGCGGTGCGTGCCAAGCTCGCCGAGGCCGGAGCGATCGGCGAACGGTGGACCAGCTGGAAAGAGCCGACCGGCTGGACCGTCAAGCTGGAGTTCACCTCGAACGACATCGGCCACGACGCCCGCTGGGGCTTCGACCCTCGCCGCAGCACGCTGTCGCCGCTGAACGCCGACGCCATCCAGCTGTCCCGCCAGGGGTCGCTCCCCGAGGGGCTCATCCCCCGGCTCCGCGCCCTGGACGCGGTGCCCCCGAAGGACGACTCCCGCTTCGACAGCGGAGCGTTCGGCCCGCGCCGCCTCCCCGACGCCGACATCGAGTCGCCCGAGATCCCGTCCCCCGCCGCGCCTGCCGTGCAGGAGGCCGCCATCAAGCGCGCCACCGAGCCCGCCGTCGTGACCTCGGCCGAGACCGCCGATCTGCTCGAGGCGCTGCGTCGCCGCCGCGGCCAGCGCGAGCCGCTTCCGGGGGCCGAAGAGGTCGCATCGGCGCCCCGCTCGTCCGCCCCGGTCGCGCTGTTCGACGCGCTCGAGCCGGGCTACGACGAATCGGCGTCCGAAGAGGAGCCGACGGCGTCCGAATTCCAGGCACCCACTCCGGCCGCCGTCGCCGAGGCCGGCCGGCGCAAGGGGCGCACGTCGATGCCGTCGTGGGACGAGATCGTCTTCGGCGCCCGCTCCGACGACTGACGGCGGGGCTCAGGCCGAGGCGAACGCGCCGAGCCGGATGAGCGGGACCACCCGCTCTTCGTCCGTGAGGGAGCCGTGCTGCCCGATCATCTTCTGCGGTGCCTTGTCGGCGAGGCGGTCGTCGTAGTACGCGATTCCCGCGCGCGCCGCGACGATCACGTCGCCGATGCGGGCATGCACCTCCGGGTCGATCCGGCCCACGAGACCCGACGCCTCGAGCTCGGAGCGCGAGAACACCCACGAACGGGATGCCTCGGCCTCGCGCCATCGCGCGAGCACGGCATCGGCCGCACCCGGCTCCGTGTAGAGGTGGAGCATGCGGGGCTCGCCGCCGAGGAGGCGGACGCCGTCGAGCAGGTCGTCCCCTTCTTCGAGGAGGAGATGCCGATGGCGTGGCACGTCGATCATGCCGTGGTCGGACGTCACGACCACCCCGGTGCCGCGGTCGAGGGATTTCGAGAGCGTGCGGGCCGCGGCATCCACCCGCTCCAGCACCGCGACCCATTCGTCGGACTCCCAGCCGCGCTTGTGACCGATCGCGTCGAGATCGGGGGCATAGAGATAGATGAGCGACCCCGGATGCTGCGCCGCGAGGTCCGCGGCGAGGCTCACGCGCTCATCGAGGTCGTCGGCGCCGTGGAACTCGGCGTCCCCGAGCGTCGCGGCGGTGAAGCCGGTGCCGGCGTACTCGTTGCGCGAGACGGCGAAGAACGGCCGGCCGAGCGTCGCGGACAGCGGGGCGGCGCGCTGGAACTCGAGCGGAAGCCCGTCGGTGTCCCAGCCGCGGAGCAGATTCACCACGTCGTCGGTACCGGGCACCCGCGCGCGGTACCCGACGATGCCGTGCTCCCCCGGCAGCGCCCCGGTGAGCAGACTGGTCAGCGCGGCGGCGGTGGTCGAGGGGAAGACCGAGCGAGCGACGTCCTTCTTCGCGCGCGCCTCACTGAGGAAGCGGGCGTGGCCGGCCCGCGCCGAGAGGTTGTGGGCACCGAGCCCGTCGAGCACCCACACGATCGCGCTCCGCGCCGGGGCGAACCACTCCGAGCTGCCGTCCAGCGCCGCCGACATCTCGGTCACGACACGGGTGAGGCTCCGGGCACGCGGCGGGTCCACGGGTAGGCTGAGGGTCATCGGGGCCAGTCTCGCACACGCGGCCGCGCCCCCTCGCTCTCCGCCGTCACCCGAGGCTTCTTCGACACATGCCCGCTTCCCGCACCGATTCCTCCCCCGCCGACCACGGACGCATCGAGGACGTCGACGTCTCTTCGGAGATGCAGACGTCGTTCCTCGAGTACGCGTACTCGGTCATCTATTCGCGTGCCCTGCCCGACGCGCGCGACGGGCTCAAGCCGGTGCAGCGACGCATCCTGTTCCAGATGGCCGACATGGGGCTGCGTCCCGACCGCGGCCATGTGAAGAGCGCGCGCGTCGTCGGCGAGGTGATGGGAAAGCTCCACCCGCACGGCGACGCCCCCATCTACGACGCGCTCGTCCGTCTGGCCCAGCCCTTCTCCCTGCGCGTGCCCCTCGTCGACGGGCACGGCAACTTCGGCTCGCTAGATGACGGCCCCGCCGCGCCCCGCTACACCGAGGCCCGCCTCGCCCCGCCGGCGCTCGCGCTCACCGAGAACCTCGATGAAGACGTCGTCGACTTCATCCCGAACTACGACGGCCAGTTCCAGCAGCCCGAGGTGCTGCCGGCCGCCTTCCCCAATCTGCTCGTCAACGGCACCACCGGCATCGCGGTCGGCATGGCGACCAACATGGCGCCGCACAACCTCATCGAGGTCGTGGGCGCCGCGACCCATCTGCTCGAGAACCCCGAGGCGACGGTCGAAGAGCTCATGGAGTTCGTGCCCGGCCCCGACCTCCCCGGCGGCGGCATCATCGTCGGCCTCGACGGCATCAAGGACGCCTACACGAACGGCCGCGGCAGCTTCCGCACGCGGGCGAAGGTCTCGATCGAGTCGCTCGGCCCTCGCCGCACCGGCCTCATCGTCACCGAGCTCCCCTACCTCGTCGGCCCCGAGCGCGTCATCGAGAAGATCAAGGACGCCGTCAACGCGAAGAAGCTGCAGGGCATCGCCGACGTCACCGATCTGACCGACCGCCACCACGGCCTGCGTCTGGTCATCGGCATCAAGACCGGCTTCGACCCCCAGGCGGTGCTCGACCACCTCTACCGGCTGACGCCGCTCGAGGACTCCTTCAGCATCAACAACGTCGCCCTGGTCGAGGGGCAGCCGCAGACCCTCGGTCTGCGCGAGCTCCTGCGCGTCTACCTCGATCACCGCATCAGCGTCGTCACGCGCCGGAGCCGCTACCGCCTCGAGCGGCGCAAGGAACGCCTGCACCTGGTCGAGGGCCTCCTCATCGCGATCCTCGACATCGACGAGGTCATCCAGGTCATCCGCACGTCAGACGACAGCGAGCAGGCGCGCACGCGCCTCATGAGCGTCTTCGACCTGTCCGAGCCGCAGTCCGAGTACATCCTCGAACTGCGACTGCGTCGCCTCACGAAGTTCTCGCGCATCGAGCTCGAGACCGAGCGCGACAACCTGAAGAAGGAGATCGCGCAGCTCGAGGAGCTGCTCGGCAGCGACGTGCTGCTGCGCGCGCAGGTCGCGCACGAATTGGATGCCGCCTCCGAGGCGTTCGGCACGCCGCGGCGCACACTTCTCCTCAACGGCGGTCCGGTGCAGCCGCGCTCGCGCGCCGCGGCGGCGGTCGCCGACCTGCAGATCGCGGACGCGCCGTGCCGCGTCTTCCTCTCCGCCACCGGCCGCATGGTGCGTGCCGAGCTCGCGGCCGACGCCCCGGGCGGCGGCATCGTCGCGCCGGCACGGCGCTCGAAGCACGACGCCATCCGCTCGTCGGTGGACACCACCACCCGCGGCGACATCGGGGCCGTGACGAACCTCGGCCGCCTGGTTCGGTTCTCCCCCGTCGACCTGCCGTCGGTGCCCGGCAACTCGGTGCAGCTCGCCGCCGGCACCCGCGGCGACCAGTACCTGGGTCTCAGCGGCGGCGAGCACATCGTCGCGCTCGTGCCCCTCGTCGAGGGCCCGCCGATCGCGATCGGCACGGCGCAGGGCATCGTGAAGCGCGTCGCCGCGAGCGAGATCGCGAACAAGCACGACATCGAGGTCATCGCCCTCAAGGACGGCGACCGCGTCGTCGGCGCCGCGCCCGCGTCCGACGGTGCCGAGCTCGTGTTCGTGGCGAGCGACGCCCAGCTGCTCCGCTTCGACGCGTCCTCGGTGCGCCCGCAGGGCCGCTCGGCCGGCGGCATGGCCGGCATCCGTCTCACCGACGGCGCGCAGGTCATCTCCTTCGATGTCGTCGGCCCCTCCGAGTTCGACGCCGTCGTGGTCACGATCGCCGGCTCGACCACGGCGCTCGCGGGCACCGACGCCGGCAGCGCCAAGGTGTCGCTGTTCAGCGAGTTCCCCGCCAAGGGGCGCGCGACCGGCGGCGTGCGCGCCCAGCGCTTCCTGAAGGGCGAGGACGCCCTGACCATCGCCTGGGTCGGCACGGATCCCCGTGCCATCGGCTCGGACGGTGCGACTCGCACTCTTCCGGAGTCCGGCGCGAAGCGCGACGCATCGGGCACCGCGCTCGACGGCGTCATCGGCGCTGTCGGCACCGGCATCCGCTGAGCTCCGATCCACAGGAGAGGCGCACCGGCTCAGCCGGTGCGCCTCTCGCTGTTGCGGGGAACGGCGATCAGATCACGCGTCGATGCGCTCGCGCACCAGCCGGTCGCTGGAGTCGATGATGAACTCCTTGCGCGGCGCCACGTCGTTGCCCATGAGCAGTTCGAAGACGGATGCCGCAGCCTCGGCATCCTGCATCCGCACGCGTCGCAGCGTGCGGCCGTTGCGATCCATGGTCGTGGTCGCGAGCTGGTCGGCGTCCATCTCGCCGAGGCCCTTATAGCGCTGGACGGGCTCCTGCCAGCGCTTGCCGGCCTTCGTGAGCTTCGTGAGCAGTCCGTGCAGCTCGGCCTCGGAGTACGTGTAGATCGTCTCGTTGGGCTTGGAGCCGGGGTTCATCACGACCACGCGATGCAGCGGCGGGACGGCGGCGTAGACGCGGCCCTCGTCGATGAGCGGACGCATGTACCGGAAGAACAGGGTCAGCAGCAGCGTGCGGATGTGGGCGCCGTCGACGTCGGCGTCGCTCATCAGGATGATCTTGCCGTATCGGGCGGTGTCGAGGTCGAACGAGCGGCCCGAGCCGGCGCCGATCACCTGGATGATCGCGGCGCACTCGGCGTTGGACAGCATGTCGCTGATCGACGCCTTCTGGACGTTGAGGATCTTGCCGCGGATCGGCAGCAGCGCCTGGAACTCGCTGTTGCGTGCGAGCTTGGCGGTGCCGAGGGCCGAGTCGCCCTCGACGATGAACAGCTCCGACTCGGCGACGTCGTTCGACCGGCAGTCCGCGAGCTTCGCCGGCAGCGACGAGGACTCGAGCGCGTTCTTGCGGCGCTGCGTCTCTTTGTGGGTGCGCGCGGATATGCGCGCCTTCATCTCGGAGACGACCTTGTCGAGCAGGAGCGAGGTCTGCGCCTTGTCGTCGCGCTTCGGCGACGTGAAGCGCGCGGTGAGCTCGCGCGTGACGACGTTCGAGACGATCTGGCGGACCGCCGGCGTGCCGAGCACCTCCTTCGTCTGGCCCTCGAACTGCGGCTCGGCGACGCGCACGGTCAGCACGGCGGTGAGCCCGGCGAGGATGTCGTCCTTCTCGAGCTTGTCGTTGCCGACCTTGAGGCGACGCGCGTTCTGCGCCACCTGATCGCGCAGCACCTTCATGAGGCCCTGCTCGAACCCCTGCTGGTGTGTGCCGCCCTTGGGCGTGGCGATGATGTTGACGAACGAGCGCGACACCGTCTCGTAGCCGGTGCCCCACCTGACGGCGATGTCGACGTGGCACTCGCGCTCGACCTCGGTCGGCACCATCGCGCCCGAGGGCTGCAGCACCGGGACGGTCTCGGTGAACCTGCCCTCACCGGTGAGTCGCCACGTGTCGGTGACGCCGGAGTCGGGCGCGAGGAAGTCGGCGAACTCGGAGATGCCGCCGTCGAACCGGTAACTCGTCTCGACGGGCTCGCCGGCCTCGGTGCCGGGTCGCTCGTCGCGGATGACGATTTCGAGGCCCGGGACCAGGAAGGCGGTCTGGCGCGCGCGCTGCTCGAGCTCCTGCAGGTTGAACGCGGCGTCCTTCGTGAAGATCTGGCGATCCGCCCAGTAGCGGATGCGCGTGCCGGTCACGCCCTTCGCGGCGCGGCCAGCGACCCGCAGCTCGCTGCGCTCCTCGAACGGGGTGAAGCCCGAATCGGGGCTGCCGTTCGAGAAGACACCGGGCTCGCCGCGGTGGAACGACATCGCCCACGTCTTGCCGCCGCGGTCGACCTCGACGTCCAGGCGCTCCGAGAGCGCGTTGACGACCGATGCCCCGACGCCGTGCAGACCGCCCGATGCGGCGTACGAGCCGCCCCCGAACTTGCCACCCGCGTGGAGCTTGGTGAAGACGACCTCGACGCCGGTCAGCCCCGTGCGCGGCTCGATGTCGACGGGGATGCCACGGGCGCGGTCGCGCACTTCGACGCTGCCGTCGGCGTGGAGCACGATGTCGATGCGCGAGCCGTGGCCGGCGAGCGCCTCGTCGACGGAGTTGTCGATGATCTCCCACAGGCAGTGCATGAGGCCGCGCGAGTCGGTCGAGCCGATGTACATGCCGGGGCGCTTGCGGACCGCTTCGAGCCCTTCGAGCACCTGGAGATGATGGGCGGAGTACTCGGCGGTCACAATCTCCCATCGTAATCGGGGCGCCCGACAGCCCTGCACAGACACGCTTCAGGGCCGGTACGCGTACGCGCTCAGCGAAATGTCATCACTTCGCGGCATTCTCGAAACGTCGGCGTGGTTGTATTTCATGACCGCTAGAGAGTTCTACAAGTACGAGGAGGCACCGAGATGAACACGCTATCGACACCGACCGAGACCGGCGCCGTCCTCGAATACCGCCTCACGGCGATGGACCGCTGCGATTCGTGTGGCGCACAGGCCTACATCGCAGCCGAGGTCAACGGCAGCGAGCTGCTCTTCTGCGCCCACCACGGCCGCAAGTACGAAGAGAAGCTCCGCGCCATCGCGACCTCGTGGCACGACGAGACCGCTCGCCTGGCCGAGTAGGCGCCCGTTCGGCAGACTCGCACCCGTCGCTTCAGCGGCGGGTGTATCTGCGTTCGACGAGGGGTGACACGCGCAGGGCGAGCTCTTCACCGATCGTGCCGATGATCTCCGCGAGATCCGTCGCCGTGCTCTCCCCGGCGACGCCCGGTCCGTAGACCGTGACGACGTCGCCGACGACCGCGTCCGGCCACGCGGCGACCAGGGACTGCGTGCCGCCGATGGCAACGAGTGCGCGTCCGCCCGCCGGTGTGCCGACGGACGCGCGCCGCTGAAGCGATGACGGGAGCCCCTCCAGCGCACCGAGACCGATCCGGACGAACCCCTCGCCGACCTCGACGACGTCCGCGTCGAGCCGGCCGATCGGGCGGAGGCCCAGGTGATCGGCAGACGGTCCCCCGGCGGAGCGGATGCCGTAGCAGAACGCCCCCACGCGGACCATGTCGTAGCGGAACTCGGGGCGAGCGAAGGATGCGGCGCTGGCGGCGAGGTGGCGCATGGCCGGGCGCAGGCCCGCAGCCGTGGCCTGGTCCAGGGCCCACTCGTACACGGCTCGGGCGTCGTCGTCCTCGGAATCGGAAGCCTCGGCGATGTGGCTCCAGACACCCGCGACCTCGATCACGCCGTCCGCCTCGAGGACTGCAGCGCGCGACACGAAGGCCGGCCACTGCTCCGGCCGCACGCCGTTGCGGTGCAGTCCGGTGTCGATCTTGAGGTGCACGCGCACCGGGGCACCGGCATCGCGGGCGGCCTCTGCGAGCTCCTCCAGCAGGTCGGCGTCGCCGATGCCGAGGTCGATCCGCCGGGCGACGGCGGCCTCGAGGTCATCGCGCGAGGCGGCGATCCACGCGAAGATGCGGGCGTCGTCGCCGACGGCATCTCGCACGGCGCAGCCCGTCCGCACATCGAAGGCGCCGAACCAGCTCACGCCTGCGGCGGCCGCCGTCTGCACGACAGGCTCCAGGCCGTGGCCGTAGGCGTCGTCCTTGACCACGAGCATCAGCTCCGCGGGAGACACCGTCGCGCGCACCTGCGCGATGTTCGCGACCAGGGCGTCGAGGTCGACATGGAGGCGGGCGGTCATGGGGTCTCCTCACGACCGGCACGCAACCCGACCATGGTGACGAGCTCACCGGCGGTGAGTCCCGTTTCACGGACCCAGTCGGCGAGCGAGGGCTCGCCTTCCCCCGGGTCGCCGAGGAACAGGACCTCGTCGCCGCGGCGGACCGCGGCATCCGCGATGTCCACCACGCACACGTCCATGGCGACGCGTCCGACGACGGGATGCCTCTCCCCCACGATCGCGACGTCCACCGCGCCACCGAGGGCGCGCACGATGCCCTGCGCGTAGCCGCCCGTGACGAGCGCGACGCGCGTGTCTGCGGGCGCGCGGTACGCGTAGCCGTACGACACGCCTTCGCCCTCGCGGAGATCCTTCACGGAGAGCACGGTCCCCGTGAGTCGCAGCGCGGGCACGGCGGGGTGCTCGGCGCCGGGGAGCCCGAGGAGTGCCGCCGCCGAGAGCGAGTCGCTCCGCGCCGCGATCGGCGCCGAGTCGGCTGCGGTGGGCCCGCCGTGGGGCGTGCGGGCCTCGAGGCCCACGGTCGCCAGCACGTCGCGCACGAGCTCCACGCCGTGGCCCCAGGCATCCGCTTCGAGGATCGACGCATCGTAGGAACGGATGCCGCGATCCCACGCGGTGCGCGCGTTCGCGGTCAGCACGGCCCGCGAGATCCGCGCGACGGGGGCGCTGCGGGGACCTGATCCCGGCACGGCATGGTCGTGCCCAGGGATCGCGGAACTCACGCCTCTAGACTATCGGGGTCCCCGAACCGAACCCGGAGCACGCATGTCTTCTCAGGGCCTCGCCCTCTCGAACCGTCTTCGCTACCTCGCCTGGCGTGTCCGTCGCATCGACGTCGGATCCGTGCTGGAGCGCGCGAAGGAGACCGCCCACGAGCACGGCAAGTGGACCCCCGCGGTCCTCGTCGACATGCTGTGGTCGGCCGGGTTCCAGCAGGTCGGCTTCCAGGACTACGTCGACTACGACTTCGCGATCCTGAACCGCGCCGAGCGGGCGACCTATATGACGCACCCGGTGTCGAACGAGATCTCGCAGAAGTACGACCACCCCGACTACCGCGGCCAGTTCCAGGACAAGGTCGAGTTCGACCGCGTCTTCAGCGACTTCCTCCGCCGCGACTGGATGGTGGTCGAGGAGGGCAACGCCGACGCGGTGCGCGCCTTCGCCGAGAAGCACGGCACGATCGTCACGAAGGAGCCGGTGGGCCAGGCGGGCACGGGCGTGCACCGCTACCACGCGGCCGACGTCTCGGATTGGGACGAGTTCCACCGCGGTCTGCTCTCCCGCGGCGAGCTGCTCATCGAGGAGGTCATCCGCCAGCACGCCGACCTCGCGGCGGTGTGCCCCGGAACCGTGAACACCACCCGTGTCACCGCATTCTTCGACGGGGAGAAGACCCACATCCTGGCGATGGCGCAGAAGTTCGGACGCGGCGCCGTGAGCGACCAGATGACGTTCGGCGGCTTCTACACGATGCTCGACGAGAACGGTCATGCGGTCGGACCGGGCTACGACTCGCACAGCCATGTGCACGAGAAGCACCCCGACAGCGGCTTCGTCATCGCCGACTTCCAGCTGCCGATGATCGATCAGGTCAAAGAGTTCGTCGACCAGGTCGCCCGGGTCGTGCCCCAGATCCAGTACGTCGGCTGGGACATCGTCGTCACGCCCGACGGTCCGGTGCTCGTCGAGGGCAACTGGGGCGCCGGGGTGTACGAGAACAAGCCGAGCGTCACCGGTATCCGCACCGGTCACAAGCCGCGGTATCGCGCGGCGATCGGGTTCTGAGCCGGCTTCACCACGCACGCGGAAGGCGCGGCATCCGCAAGGATGCCGCGCCTTCGTGCTGAAACCGTCAGATCGTCCGGACGATGCCGAGCGGGGTCGACTGGTGGCCCTGACCCAGCGGGTTGTCCTTGAGGATCGAGACGAGCCGCTTCTCTTCGCCCTTGTCGAGCGTGGAGCCGAGGATGTTGCCGCCGAGGTCGTTGATGTCCACCACGGCCACCTCGGGCACGCCGCCCAGCAGCGCCTTGAGGTGCGTCGCGACCTCACGCGGGCGCTCGGGTCCGAGCACGACCGCCTTGTTGTACGGCGGGATGGTGCCCGACGTCGGTCCGTCGATCGCCCGGGCCTTGTCGCCCGCGATGCGGTAGAAGTCGCCCTTGCGCCCGAACAGCTTGGTGACGGCGGAGACGGCGGCCGCGAACAGGATGCGGATCGTGCCGCACTCGCGGAGGGCCATCTCCATCGTCTCGGGCATTCCCAGGCCGATGCCGTAGGGCGTGCGAGTGACGTACTTCGAGAGGAAGAGCGCCAGCTTGCGCGGCTTGATGTCCTCCACGAGGTACGAGCGGCCCTGCGTGATCGCGACGATCTTCTCGGTCACGAACAGCAGGTCGCCCTCGCGCACGACATCGGCCGCGTACTCGCGGACGAACTCGTCGAGGTCGTCGCCCGGCATCACGACCCGCGTGCGGATCGGGATGCGGGCGAACGACGAGCCCTCGACCTGGACGGTGAGCGCCTTGCCGGCGTTCGCCTCACTCACTCGAGATAGTCCCGCAGCGATTGCGAACGCGACGGGTGCCGCAGCTTCGCCATCGTCTTCGACTCGATCTGGCGGATGCGCTCGCGGGTGACCCCGAACGTGTCGCCGATCTGGTCGAGCGTCTTCGGCTGGCCGTCGCCGAGGCCGAAGCGCATGCGGATCACGCCGGCCTCGCGCTCCGAGAGCGAGTCGAGGAGCGACTCGAGCTGACGCTGCAGCATCGTGAAGCCCACCGCGTCGGCGGGGACCACGGCCTCGGTGTCCTCGATGAGGTCACCGAACTCGCTGTCGCCGTCCTCGCCGAGGGGCGTGTGCAGCGAGATCGGCTCACGGCCGTACTTCTGCACCTCGATGACCTTCTCGGGGGTCATGTCGAGCTCGCGGCTGAGCTCCTCGGGCGTGGGTTCGCGACCGAGGTCCTGCAGCATCTGACGCTGGACGCGCGCGAGCTTGTTGATGACCTCGACCATGTGCACCGGGATGCGGATGGTGCGGGCCTGGTCGGCCATGGCGCGGGTGATGGCCTGACGGATCCACCACGTCGCGTACGTCGAGAACTTGAAGCCCTTGGTGTAGTCGAACTTCTCGACCGCGCGGATGAGGCCGAGGTTGCCCTCCTGGATCAGATCCAGGAACTGCATGCCGCGGCCGGTGTAGCGCTTGGCGAGCGACACCACGAGGCGCAGGTTCGCGCCGAGCAGGTGGCTCTTCGCGCGCTGGCCGTCGCGGGCGACCCACTGCAGGTCGAGTCCGAGCTGCGAGGTCTTCTCGGCCGCCGACATGTGCGACAGCTTCTCTTCGGCGAACAGACCCGCCTCGATCCGCATCGCGAGCTCGACTTCTTCGGCCGCGTTCAGGAGCGGCACCTTGCCGATCTGCTTGAGGTAGTCCTTGACCGGGTCGGCCGTCGCGCCCGTGATCTGGGTCGAGTAGACGGGGACGTCGTCTTCGTCGCTCGACGAGATGACGATCGCGCCGGTCGGGAGGGGCTCGGTGAACGCCGGCTTGGTGCTCTCCTCCTCTTCCTCCTCGTCGTCGGTCGCGTTGGCGTCGTCGCCCGACGCCTTCGCGCCCTTCGCCGACTCGCCGGCCTCCGCCGTGTCGCCCTCGCTGTCGTCGCCGTCCTCCTCGAGTTCGACGTCGTCGTCGAGCTCCTCGACGTCGTCCTCGAACTCGTCGTCCGACTTCTTCGCGCGCTTGGACGCGGTCTTCGGAGCGGCCTTGGTCTTCGCGGCGCCCTTGGCTGCCGGAGCCTTCTTGGCGGCCGCCGTCTTCGTCTCGTCCGTCTCGGTGTCCTTCGCGGCCGAGCGAGCCTTGGTGTTCGTGCCTGGAGTCACGTTTCGCCTTTCACCGGTCGAGGCGCCCTGCGCCTCTCCGGTCGGTTTCGGACACTAGTAAGACCCTTGTCAAGTCCACATCTTCGAAGGGATACCCCACGAAGACGGTTGACAACGGGTCAGAGCGTCTAGTATCTCATACTTGCCGTGCGCCGCCAGCATCGCCCTGCCGAGACCGGCGCACCTCCATCGCTGGTGTCAACGCACCGGTCCGGCGTCGAATTCCGCCGACGCGCGGCGAGAGCGCGATCACGAGCCGCGCTTGTCGTCCTCTCCGGGGCGGGTCGCCAGGAACCGCTCGAGTTCTGCCGCCAGCTCATCGGCGCTGGGCAGATCGCCCGTGTGGATCATCGGAGTCGCCAGCGTGGATCCCGCCATGTAGGCGTCGTAGCGCTCTTCCAGGCCCTGCACCATGCGCGCGAGCTCGTCGCTGCCCTGAATCTGCTCGGTGACCTTCTCGAGGTACTCGCGGTTCTCCTCGCGCAGCTCGTCGCCCGCGAACACGAGTCCCGTCGCGACGGTGAGGCTGTCGAGGGCGGCCAGAGCCGCTGCCGGGTACTCGGTGTCGCCGAGATAGTGCGGGATCAGCAGCACGAAGCCCGCGACGCGCACGCCCGCGGCGGCGAGGCGGTACTCCAGCAGGTGGCCCGCCGTCGCCGGCACCTGGGTGTGGGGCTGCCACACCGAGTGCGCTTCGGCGAGCTCCGACCGCGTTCCGCTCACCGTCGTGCCGATCGGCCGCGTGTGCGGCACGGGCATCGGGATCGCGTGCACCCACGTCACCGTGGAGACGCCGTACACCTCGGTGAACTCGAGCACCGCCTCGGTGAAGGCATCCCACGCGAAATCGGGCTCGTAGCCGGCGAGCAGCAGGAACGGCTGACCGAGGGCGTCGTGGGCGAACGACAGCTCCAGGCGCGACGGGCGGTAGTCGGTGAGATGGTCCTTCTCGAACGACACGATCGGGCGGCGCGCGCGGTAGTCCAGCAGCGTGTCGTTGGAGAACACGGCGAGCGGCGACGGCGAGAGCTCGTCGCGGAAGTAGTCGATCAGGCGGCTCACGGCGCTGCCGGCATCGGTGAACCCGGTGAGGGCGATCACGAGCGGCAACCCGCGCGGGACGGGCGGCGCTGAAGCCGCACGCTCGAACAGCGGGCCGGGAAAAGGCATGCACCCATGCTACGAGCCGTCCGCCGAGGTCGGGTCGCGATGGTCGCGCTCAGAGCGAACAGTCGTCGTCCCTAGGATGGAGACCATGTCGTTCCCCGACCTCGAGTACCGCACCGCACCTGTCCGAGAGTCCGACGCCGACCTTCTTCTCCTCGCGCTCCCCCCGCTCGACGCCGAGGGATCCCCGGATCTATCGGACTGGCCGGGCCTGCGCGAGGCGCTGTCGGGGGTGGGCTTCACCGGCGCCGCGGGCGCCTGGGTGCGCGCGTATGCGCCGGACGCGACGACTCTGCCGCTGGCCGTCGTCGGGACCGGTTCGGCTCCGGATGCCGCGGCCCTGCGCGATGCGGTGGGCGCGGCGATCCGCGCCATCACCGGCTTCGCGACCGTCGCCGTGGCCGCTCCGTACGCCGATCCTTCGCTGTGGACCGCCGCCGCGGAGGGCGCCGCCCTCGGCGGATACCGCTTCGAGGGCTACAAGACCGAGGCGCCGAAGCCGCGCGCGCAGCGCGTGGTCGTCCACGGCAGCGCCGAGCCGGACGACGCGGCGCTGAAGCTGATCGTCGAGACCGCGGCATCCATCGCCCTCGTCAAGGACCTCGTCAACACCCCGGCCGAATGGCTCGGACCCGCCGATGTCGCACAGCGCGCCACCGAGTCCGTCGCCGAGCTGCCGGTCACCGTCCAGGTGCTCGACGAGGAGGCGCTGCGCGAGCAGGGCTTCGGCGGCATCCTCGGCGTGGGGCAGGGGTCCGACCGTCCGCCGCGTCTCGTCCGCCTCGAGTACGCGCCGGAGGGCGCGGGCAGGCACGTCGCGCTGGTGGGCAAGGGCATCACCTTCGACACCGGAGGCCTGTCGCTCAAGCCCGCCGCCTCGATGGTCGGCATGAAGTACGACATGGCGGGCGCCGCAACCGTTCTGGGTGTGCTGCGGGCCGTGGCATCCGTCGGCGCTCCCGTCAAGGTGACGGCGTGGCTCTGCGTGGCGGACAACATGCCGTCCGGCCGCGCCACGCGCCCCGGCGACGTGCTGCGCCTCCTCGACGGCACGACCGTGGAGGTGCTCAACACCGACGCCGAGGGCCGTCTCGTGCTCGCCGACGGACTGGTCGCCGCCAGCCGCGAGAACCCCGACGTGATCGTCGACGTCGCCACGCTCACCGGCGCGATCCTCGTCGCCCTCGGCACGCGCCACACGGGTGTGATGGGCGACGACGACGCCGTGGCCGCCTACCTCGCGGCAGCCGCCGAGACCGGCGAGCCCGCGTGGCAGCTGCCCCTTCCCGCTCACATGGTGGAGGAGCTCGACTCCCCCATCGCCGACCTGCAGAACGCCAAGATCGGCGACCCTGCGGGCGGCTCGCTCTTCGCAGGACTGTTCCTGCGTCACTTCGTCGGCCGCACGGCCGACGAGACGGATGCACCCCGAATCCCCTGGGTGCATCTCGACATCGCCGGCAGCGGGACCCACAAGGGCGCGCCGTACGGCTTCACCGACAAGGGACCGACTGCCGCCACCGTGCGCAGCCTGATCCGCTTCGTCCTGGCAGACCTCGATGAGGAGGCACGATGACCGACCACTCCTTCGATCTCGTCATTCTCGGCGGTGGAAGCGGCGGCTATGCAGCCGCGCTCCGCGCCGCGGAACTCGGCAAGACCGTAGCCCTCGTGGAGAAGGACAAGGTGGGCGGGACGTGCCTGCACCGCGGCTGCATCCCGACGAAGGCCCTGCTGCACGCGGCCGAGGTGGCCGAGTCGGCACGGGATGCCTCGGCCATCGGCATCCGCGCGACCTTCGAGGGCGTCGACCCTGCGGGTGTGCGCGCCTACCGTGAGGGCATCGTCGCGAAGAAGTACAAGGGGCTCGAGGGCCTGGTCAAGGCGCGCGGCATCACCGTGGTGAACGGCGAGGGACGCCTCGAGGCAGGCCCGGCCGTCCGTGTCGGCGACGACCTTTATCGCGGCACCGACGTCGTACTGGCCACCGGCTCGTACAGCAGGACCCTTCCCGGCCTCGAGATCGGCGGCCGCATCCTCACCAGCGAGCACGCGCTCGAGCTGGATGAGATCCCGGGCAGCGTCGTGATCCTCGGCGGCGGCGTCATCGGCGTCGAGTTCGCGAGCGTCTGGCGCTCGTTCGGCGCCGACGTCACGATCGTCGAGGCGCTCGATCACCTCGTGCCCAACGAGGATCTGTCGCTCAGCAAGGGCCTCGAGCGCGCGTTCCGGCGCCGCGGCATCCAGTACTCGCTCGGCGTGCGTTTCCAGACCGCGACGCAGACCGCCGACGCCGTGACCGTCACGCTCGAGGACGGCAAGACCTTCACCGCCGACTACCTGCTCGTCGCCGTCGGGCGCGGACCCGCGACCGCGGGCCTCGGCTACGAGGAGGCGGGTGTGACGATCGACCGCGGCTTCGTCATCGCAGACGAGCGGCTGCGCACCGGCGTCGACCACGTCTGGGCAGTCGGCGACATCGTCCCGGGCCCGCAGCTCGCGCACCGCGGCTTCCAGCAGGGCATCTTCGTCGCCGAGGAGATCGCCGGGCTCTCCCCCGTCCTCATTCCCGACGCCCACATCCCGAAGGTCACGTACAGCCACCCCGAGGTCGCGTCCGTCGGCCTCACCGAGGCGCAGGCGGCCGACGCGCACGGCGCGGACGGCATCGTCGCCTACGAGTACAACCTCGCGGGCAACGGCAAGAGCGAGATCCTCGGCACGAGCGGCATCGTCAAGGTCGTCCGCGTGAAGGAGGGGCCGGTCCTCGGCGTCCACCTGATCGGCGACCGCGTCGGCGAACTCATCACCGAGGGTCAGCTCGTCGTGGGCTGGGAGGCCCACCCCGAAGACATCGCACCGTTCATCCACGCGCACCCGACCCAGTCCGAAGCGCTCGGCGAGGCGTTCCTCGCTCTCGCAGGCAAGCCCCTGCACGCGCTGTGACCCGTCGGGCCGCGCCCCATCACTAAGCTAGATCCGATATTTCTTCAGAAGGAGACATCCTCATGAGCACATCCGTGGTCCTCCCCGCTCTCGGCGAGAGCGTGACCGAGGGAACGGTCACCCGCTGGCTCAAGAACGTCGGCGACACGGTCCAGGCGGACGAGGGCCTGCTCGAGATCTCCACGGACAAGGTGGACACCGAGATCCCCTCGCCGGTCAGCGGCGTGATCGAGGAGATCCTCGTGCAGGAGGACGAGACCGTCGAGGTCGGCGCCGTGCTGGCGAAGATCGGCGACGGCTCCGGGTCCTCCGAGGCCGCCCCGGCGCCCGAGGCCGCTGCCGCAGAGCCCGCTCCCGCGGCCCCCGCCGAGGCTCCGGCCGCCGAAGCTGCCGCCGCGCCCGCTGAGGCCGCGCCGGCAGCCGAGCAGCCCGCCGCCCCCGCC